>JBGPAV010000109.1:0-3720 GCA_041480925.1 Bathyarchaeia archaeon
CAAAGCCATCATTAATCATTTGGATTTGCTCAGGCCGATATATGGAAAAACGGCCGTGTTTGGCCATTTTGGGCGAGATGATCCAGACTTCACGTGGGAAAGAACCGACAAGGAAGAGATACTTAGGAAGGAATTTAAGATGAAATCTCCTGTCAACTGAGGGCATTCACACGAGCGCGGAACAAGGAGAAAAGCAGTGGGTTGTGGGAGAAATCTCCACATGGGGTCGGGCTTAAATCCCAGGGACCCAACCACAGCAAGACAGACAACAAAAAAGAAGGGGTTTGCGGGAGACATCTCCACTTGGGGACAGGTTCAAATTCGACCTCTCCTGCTAGATAGTTGTTTGCTTGCTACAGAAGAAATATGTTACTTGAAATTCTTCATTTTGTGTCTGCGACGAGGGATAAGAAGAGGCGTTGTGAACATGCAGTTCATTTTGACTGTGGAGGTTATTTCACTAGTAGGAAAGCGTATCTGTTCATGGTCTTTGAATAGTCACGCAGAACCTTGATGGGATAGCCAAGCCGCCTCACAGTTGAGAAGACATCAACGGCCATTGCTTCAGGAGTTGGACGCGCAGATCTCTTGTTCTTGCATTTGGTTCTTTCTTTTGCGCAGTTCTCGCAGATGTTACAGGAATCCATGACGAGCAAGAATGCTTTTTGGTTCCCTGCCAAGAAAACCTCACGCTCTAGGCTTAGAAGTTTTTCGCTGATGATTTTCGTCCATTCGTGTCGTTCCTCTGGCTTTTTGAGCTTCTTTTCAAAATGAAATACAACACCTTCAGTGTAGTCAGCGAAAAAGTTTCTGCATTCACCAACGGACGGCGTATTTGGAGGACAGCATGCATTTTTTCCATACTCGTTACAACCAAACATACATTTCATTCTCACCCACTGAGAAACCACAATGTCCTGCGGGTTAATCCATCTAAAATCTCCAAAATGATGCTTAATGAACAGTTTTTCTATTTGTTTTCGAGTGCTCACCTAGATCAACTCTGCACTACAACTACGTTGGTATTGTTCAAATAATTTTGCTCATCCTAATCCCTAAGCGATTTCAACGTAAGCGCGGACTAACTGTATAAACAACAATTTGGGCGATTGTATGTGCGTGCCCTGAGACATGGAAAAGATGGCTCATGTGGCAGAAAAGGATTTCAAGCGGTCGATCTGTTAGAGCGATTTCCGACCATTATCGTGATATAATGTTCACAATTAATGATAGCTTTCAAGAAAAATGGTTAATGAAAAAAGATTGTGGGGTTGGATTTCTTAATCTTCGGGTTCGGGTCCGCCGCCTGGTGGTCCGTGTGGTCCAGCGCCTTCTTTGGGTCTGGTTGAGGCTATTACGTCGTCGATGCGTAGTATCATTGCCGCGGCTTCTGCTGCTGATTTGATTGCTTGTTCTTTGACGACTGCTGGTTCTATCACGCCTTTGTCTTTCATGTTTTCGACTTTGCCTGTGAAGACGTTAATTCCCCGGTACTTTCCTTCTGGTTTGTCGTGTGCTGCTCTGAGGTCTACTATGACGTCTATGGCTTCCAGTCCAGCGTTTTCAGCTAGTGCTTTGGGTATTATTTCAACGGCATCTGCGAAAGCTTCTACGGCTATTTGCTCTCTTCCGCCCACTTTTGTGGCGTAGTTTCTGAGTTCTTTGGCTATTTCGACTTCGATTGCGCCGCCGCCTGCGACTACTCTGTTGTTTTCTATCACGTCTGACACCACTGACAGAGCATCTGTCATTGCTCTCTCTGCTTCATCAACCATTCTTTCAAGTCCAGCTCGGATGAGTATAGCCACTGAATGCGGATCCTTACATTTCTCGACAAAGATCATCTTGTCGTCGCCAACTTTGCGCTCTTCAACTAGGCCTGCTAACCCCAAATCCTGTGCGTTCAGGTCTGTCAGATCTGTGACAATTCTTCCGCCTGTTGCTCTTGCAAGCTTCTCCATGTCTGATTCTTTGGCTCTTCTTGCGGCAAGTATTCCTTCTTTCGCCAAGAAGTGCTGTGCCATGTCGTCGATTCCTTTCTGGCAGAAAACCACGTTTGCACCGGATTTCTTTATCTTTTCAACCATGTCTTGCAGCATTTTGTTCTCTTGATCTAGGAACGCTTTCATCTGTGACGGGTCCTTTATGCGGATCTCGGCGCTGATTTCGGTCTTCTCAATCTCCAGCGGGCAGTCGAGCAGTGCAATCTTCGCTTTCTCTACTATCTTTGGCATGCTAGAGTTGACGGCTTCCTTGTCTATGATTACGCCTCTGATGAGCTGTGATTCGATGAGGCTTTTTCCCGTTTTCTTTATGATTTGGATGTTGTCTATGTCGGCGATCATTTTGTCTCCGCGTTGTTCAGCCACTTGTTGGACGGCGTCTAATGCTATTTCTGCGAAGTGTTCCTTTGCAGCGACTATGGCTTTGCTACTCATGGATGTGAGTGCGACTTTCCTGAGTGTGTTGCGGTCTTCCTTCTCCACCGTGATCGAGTTGCTGTTTATTACTTCGATTGCCTTTTGTGCTGCTTTGCGGTAGCCGCTGACTAGGATTGTTGGGTGGATGTTCTGGTCCAGAAGTTCTTCTGCTTTCTTGAGCAGTTCGCCGGCTAGAACCACTGCTGTGGTTGTGCCGTCGCCTACCATCGTGTCCTGTGTTTTAGCGATTTCAACCATCATCTTTGCAGCGGGATGTTCAACTTCGATTTCGTCAAGTATTGCTGCTCCGTCGTTGGTTATGGTTATGTCTCCTAAACTGTCGATAAGCATCTTGTCCATGCCGCGCGGTCCTAGCGTGCTTCTAAGCACTTCGCCAAGTACTCGTGCGGCCATTATGTTGTTTCTCTGCGCTTCTTTTCCTCTGTTTCGGGTTGTGCCTTCTTTGAGGATTAGGACTGGTTGTCCCGAAGCTGTTGTTGTTAAGTATGCCATACAATTCCTCCATTTTATGATTCAAGATATTACAATTGGGAATAGCAGAATTGGCCAAAAATATAAACCTTTAGCTTACCTCATGTGAGATGTGTGATCCATAGTATAACAGTTTAAATTTCAGCTTACTCCTCATCTTTATGAGGGCATGCAGTTTTGGAGATTTCTGTTCGGTTCTTCACAACACTAAGAGAAGTCACGGGGAAGAAAGAAGAGACAATGAAATTCAAGACTAACAAAACAGTGACAGTGAACGCCATAATCGAAAAGCTGGCGAAAGAATATGGCAAAAGCTTCACTGACTACGTTTTTGATCGAAGAACAGGCGAGGTCAAAGGATTTCTACAGTTTCTCATAAACGGCAGAAGCGCCTCAACCATCAAGGGTTTGGACACAAAACTTGCGGACGGCGACATACTCGCAATAATCCCGCCAGTCGGCGGCGGCTAGCGAAACCACGTTTCCGCAAACATTTTATTTGAAATCAAAGCAATTGATTCTAGGTGGTTCATGTGGTTAATGGACGCGGCAGTTTGTTACTTGGCACCTTTGTCGGTTTCTTGATTATTCTTCTGCTTCAGTGGTGGCTCCCCTTAATTGCTCACTTAATCGGAGGCCTTGTTGCTGGACTTATAGCGAGAGGAATGGGTAAAGGAGCCTTTGCAGGTTTCTTGGCTGGACTGCTTTCAGGCATAATCTTTGTCCTTGTAGCTATTGTCACTGGAGCTACTTGGATGGCTGGAATCTTCGGCGGGTTCTTCTGGTCTGTAATAGGCTCAGCGTTAGG
>JBGPAV010000110.1:0-3663 GCA_041480925.1 Bathyarchaeia archaeon
AAACAACCGCTCAACTTTCTCGTCTATCTCATTCAAGTCTCCTTTTATTCTTTTTACTCAATGGCGAGATGTATATTGTGAAGGCGAAAGCTCTTGTGCGTCTCAAGTTTCCTTCCAAGAAGCACTTGAATATAGTTTTCAAGGCTTTGCGGCCGGAAATCAAGAAACCTGCAACCTTGCGTTCCAGAGAAACCTTGGAAAGAGAGGGAGATTTTTTGGTGCTGAAAGTTGAGGCAAATGACACAGTGGCTCTGCGGGCTGCATTGAACGCGTATTTGAGATGGATAAATTCTGTCGCTTGTGTCTTGGCAGTTGTAGAAACTTGACAGCGATCCTCCTTGAGTGGCTCTGTGCTAGTCAGTTCCACGAACTCAGCCTCAAACGGTCGCTGTCCAAGCCTTTAGAACTCTATGGATGCCAAGGAGCAATCAGAAGAACTTGCTTCTGTTACAGTTTCTTCTCGTAGACTAGATCTGTTGAATCTGGTAGCTCAAATTCGAGTTTTTTGAATGCTGAAATTGTTCGTTTGTTGTTGGCAGCGAATACGTAGATTTTTCTGATCTTGTTTTTGTGGCAATGTGTCTTGAGAAACTTGAACGCCTCAACTATAGCCTTGCAATTTCCGTCAACATAGCTTGTCTGCAGAACTCTTCGGTGCCATTCACGTGCCGGCGCGTCGTCTATCAGAACTAATCCATCCACTTTTCCTTTTGCATTCTTATGGATTATCGCTTTCTTTTCCATGACAAGCCTTGCAAGGTCCTCTTTTTTCAGCGTGAAATATTGATACAGAATCGTGTACAATCCGGCAGTTTCTCGGTATGTTTCCGAAGACTGAGCGTAACTCCATATTTCTTCGACTTTGTTTTCTTCTGCCCATTCTGCGTTTCTGCTCTCTTCTTCCGTTATGTCCTCTGTTTTCGGGTCAGTGAACTCTGCCACTTTTTCAAAACCCAGTTTACCTAAAACTGCTTGTGCAGCCTCGTTATCCGACTGCGTGGCAAGACGAGCAACCTTGGCGCCTTTTCGCTTAGCATATTCCAAGCATTTGTTGGTTAAGGCTGTGGCTATTCCCATTCGCCTATATTTTGGATCGGTTCTTGCGCCTCTGAGCCACGCATCACGCGACTTGTCGATGCTTACGTGCATTATTCCAACAGGCTGAGCCTCTGCGGTGGCGGTGAACAGCCGGCCGTTTTTCTGCGTCAGCCAGTCGTCCCAAACGTGTTGGACATAGTCGCCCCACCTCCACGTTTTCTTGCAAAAACTTAAAACGGCTTCACGATCAGCACTACGCGCCCTTCGGATGCGAATCTTCGCTTCTGTTTTGCCGCTTTTCATGGTTCAAAACGATATGATTATTTCCTATTAATCTTCTTGGTCGTGTTAGATTTTTGTCGAGCAAGTGTGTTTTGTTGCATTTGGTTCGTTTGATTAGAAACTTGCTACTCCTTTTCTTTCTGAGAAGTCGTACCATTTCCAGACTTCTTTGACTGCTTTCTCAGAGTATCCTTCTCTTTTCAGTAGGTGTCGCAAACGAGAAGGAGGTTTAATCATTAGAGCAGTCACCTTGGGTTTACATGTAACTAGTGCGTTCAGCGAAATTAAACGTTCTGAATTTTTAATATGGTTTTTGTAGACCTGTTGTGCATATATACAGTAAGCGTGTCTAGGAGCTCTTGTTCCATGTATGTGAGCATTTTGTGCATTTGAAGTGCTCGACTGTGCGTTCCTGTCTTACGCCAGCATGTTCGCCGGAGGTTGATGAGAACCAGTGATAAGCTTCTTTGTTTGCGCATCGGGGACAGGTTTGATAAGCCTTAGCGTGTTGCTCCTGATTTTTGTCAAATATGTGGACTGCTTCCTGGCTTTTCTTTTCAGCTTTCGCTCTCTTTTCATTTGATGTTGAGGCAACTAGTTTGTGGCATCTGGGGCACCAGTAGCCTTCACGTGTCTGTTTAAGGTAAGAACCACAATTGTCACAGAACTTCATGGTTCTTCAAGTATTCAGTAGTGCACACGCAAAAGTTAAGGTTTCGCAAGCAACGTGGCATAGGCTCAAATCAGCACGATCTTGGCAGATGGTCGTGTCGAGAATGAGCAACAATAGCTTTGAGAAGTACTGTGCCAACAGAGATGAAAAAACAGAGAAAGATATGGACAAGGAGTTCTTAGACACCGCTAATCATCTTAAAGTTTTATATGTGTACGCGTGTTATTCTGATTAGATGTCTAACTCGAAGTTGGTCTTTCTTCAAGTTGCAAACGTGGCTGCTTTCGTTGTGACAGTTTTGGTTAATTCGCTTGCTAATGCTTTGGCTTTGAATGGAAGGAGCACTGGTGAGATTTCTGATTTGTATCCGACGCTGGTGACTCCAGCGGGGTATGTTTTCGCGATATGGGGTTTGATCTATGTGTTGCTTTTGATTTTTGCAGTTTTTCAGGCGTTGCCCAAGCGGAAAGAAGAACTATTCCTGCGGAAGATTGGTTTTCTTTTCGTGTTGAGCTGTGTTTTCAATATTTTGTGGCTTTTCGCTTGGCATTATGGGCAAATCACTCTTTCTGCCTTACCGATGTTTTCGTTACTGGCCACGTTGGTTGGCATTTATCTGCGTCTTGACGTAGGGCGATCTGAGGTTTCTTTGAAAGAGAAAGCATGCGTGCGCTGGCCTTTCAGCATGTATCTTGGCTGGATTACTATTGCATCTATTGCTAATGTTGCCGCTGCTCTTGTTTCGACGGGTTGGGATGGCTGGGGAATCAGTGCTCTCTCTTGGGCGGCTCTCGTAATTATCGCAGTTTTGGTCATCAATCTAGTAGTTATTGTTACGCGGAAAGACATTCCTTACAGTCTCGTAATTATCTGGGCCCTTGTAGGCATAGTCGTCAAGCAAAGTGGAAATCAAACTATCTTCACGATTGGTGTAGTCGGCATAGCCATTATTGCGATAGCTTTGATTCTAGTGAATATAGTTGCCAAACTGCAGGTACACAACTCTCAACATGTGTCAACTGAGCGACAAGAATCGTGATGACGGAAAACACTTCTTGAAGAGAAATGAATTGAAAAACTGAGAGATCAGAAATATGTAAGCTTGGAGCTTTGTAGAGCTCGAATCTCTGATAGGCAAACTGGATGCCAGACGCGTCATTAGAGTAAGCCAGAATTTGGCTATTCCATGAGCAAAGAGTATGGTGCGGTCGCCGGGATTAGAACCCAAATGGGTTCAAGTCCATTCTGCAAATGATTATCCTGTTTAATAATTTCGTGGGTTCGAATCCCACCCCCGGCGCCTTCAACATTGTTTTGGATGAACCTAGTGTGGGGTATATGGGTTTTCTTCGCCAAAACGCAAAATCATGGCTGTATGGCAAAGCATCAATGAAACACACGAAAAATGAATTCTAGATTCATAAAGAATATCTTGCTTTCAAGACTATGAAGTCCATGACTTACTGTGCCAAAAGAATCTAGGCAAAACAAGAAAAAGGGAAGAAAACAAGGCATAATGGTCGACAGCAAAGCCATCAGAACTGTGAGAGCTCTGAGCGACGAAGAGGCGTTTCATTTCTATGAGACTATGGGCAAGCCAACTGGACATAGCGCTAAAAGCCTTCACGAATTCCTAGACAAAATCAAATCTGTCAAGCTTGAAAGCTTGG
>JBGPAV010000111.1:0-3659 GCA_041480925.1 Bathyarchaeia archaeon
CTTTTGCCTCGCAGTTGAACAGCTCCAACGCACAGAGCCTTGTGAAAGCCGCTCTACGTTTCAAGGCTTCTATGCAGTCTGGATCAGCTTCAAGTCTCACTACTTGATCAAGCTTCTCCAAACCAGTGTATTCGTATCCTTCGGTTTCAAGTATCGCCTTCAACTCGGCAACTGGCAGACTCTCGTGTTCTCCTGAAAGCAGAAAGAAAAGCTTGGCCACACTCAGGCTCCTTGCTGAACTAAAGCTTTGCTTATTAATGGGGCTATTGAAACCTTGCTCACAGGGCTGGAAACACAATCCGTGCCGATGATCTCCTCTGCACCGCTCTCCAATATCCTCTTATAAGAATCGCCCATCAGCAACGGATGCACACAAGCAGCATACACTCTTCTTGCACCCCTGTCTTTGGCAAGCTTCACAGCCTTCGCCATGGTTCCCCCGCCGCTTATGATGTCGTCAAACACTATCACGTCACGGTTCTTGACAAGAAGCGCCTTGTCCTCAAGTGTCACGCTGCCCGTGTGCACATCTCTCTTGGTGGAAACATAATCGTACCCACCTTTCAACACGCTGTCAGCTTCCATTGCCACACTCAACGCCTTCTTCCCGAGAGAGAGCGAAACCGGGTTCTCCACACCCTTTGTTTTGAAGTATTCAGCCAATAATGAGATAGCCGACAAATCCTCAACTGGAACCCTCAGAGTCTTGAGCAAAACGGGGCTGTGAGCGTTCACCGATACTATTCTCTTCACTCCACAATCCCCCAGAAGCTTTACGATTGTCTTTATGCTGAAAACTTCGCCCGGCAAAAACCGCTTATCCTGTCGGGCATAGGCAAAATAGGGAACCACAGCCGTTATGCTCTTTGCTCCCATATCAAGAGCGTTGTCTGCCATCAGCAAGAGCTGAACCAACCTCTGGTCTTGAGGTGGGCTTGTTGTCTGCACTATCACAATATCCTCGCCCTGCAATGTCTCCGTCTCAAGTCGCATGTAGGATTCACCATCTGGGAAAGTCTTGAAGAAAATCGGCACTACAGTCACATTCAAAAGCTTGGCTATTCTTCCACCCAGTTCTGCAGATGCTGGCCCAAGTACTATTTTCATTTTCTCGCCGTGTCTAGGATGCGGCCTGCTCGTCTTTTAGGCTTTTCCTGCCTTGCCGTGTTGCTCTATTAGTTCCTTGGCTCTGTCCATGCGGATCTTGCGTTCTTCCACCATCTTTGTCGCAACCAAGTCTATCAGTTCGCCTGTTGCACCAGCCATGACAGCTATGTTTCTTGCGTGAAGCGCCATGTGGCCACGCTGAATCCCCTCAGTTACTAGGGCTCGCAATGCACCCAGGTTCTGAGCCAATCCGACGGCAGCCAACACTTCACCAAGCTCGTTAGCCGTCTTCACACCCAGAATCTTGACGGCTATCTTGGCTATTGGATGTGTTCGCACAGCACCGCCTACAAGACCTATAGCCATGGGAAGCTCAATCGAGCCGACTAAATCACCGTTCTCGTTCTTCTCCCACGTTGAAAGCGATGTGTAGTGGCCATTCTTAACGGCGTATGCATGTGCACCTGCCTCGATTGCTCGGTGGTCGTTGCACGTTGCAAGCACGACTGCTATGATGCCATTCAATATGCCCTTGTTGTGTGTTGCTGCTCTGAACGGGTCCGCTGCCGCAAAGGCGGAAGCGTTCACGATGCCATCGACCACTTCTTCGCCCCCAACTACCTCCTTTGGCACAACACACCATGCTCTGACCAAGCGTTTTACGGCTAGGTTGGAAATGATTCGCAGATAAACATGACCGCCTGTTATGTGTTCTATCATCGGAGCCACTGCTTCAAGCATAGTGTTTACTGCGTTGGCGCCCATGACATCACGACAGTCTACATACAACTCAGGAATCAACATTAGTCCTTGAGTCGTATCAATGATTTTTGCATTCAGGTCTCTTGCTCCGCCACCAGCCGAAACAAGCACGGGGTCTTGTTCGTTTGCCTTTCTCAGTATCTCTTCTTTGGCTTGTATTACTTTCATTTTGGCAGCATAAGGGTCTTTCAAACCCACAACCTGAATCTGACCAATCATCACAGGTGCTGTGCTACTGGTGTAGAAACCTCCTCCATCTCTTGCCATTCTTGCCGCGTAGCTGGCTGCGGCGACTACTGACGGTTCTTCGATCGCCATTGGAATCAGGTAGTCTCGTTTGTTTATGAGGAAATTCACTGCTATGCCCATAGGAACAGGGAAAACGCCTATCACGTTCTCTATCATGCGGTCAGCCATATCCAGGGGCAAAGAGCCACTCTTCTGTAGCAGGGCAGCCTCTTCGTCTGATAAACCTGCAAAGTTTTTGACAAATTGCAAACGCTCCTTCAGAGTCAGCTTGTAGAAGCCTGTAACTTCAGATGACTTGCTCATACGCTATTCACCAGCATACAATTCCACATAAAAGAGTAAATATGTGTTCTGCTGAGGTTCTTAAACCTTGGCTGATTACGGTAAGAGAGATTGCCATTCGTACTGGCTGCCCTTCTTGGCAAAAAGGATAAAGGTATAAAGAAAAAGGTGGGGGATTCTACTCGTATCTGGTTTGGATGTCGAAGTTGACTGTTCCGCTCGTGCCCGT
The DNA here is from genome assembly GCA_041480925.1 of Bathyarchaeia archaeon. Taxonomy (GTDB): domain Archaea; phylum Thermoproteota; class Bathyarchaeia; order Bathyarchaeales; family Bathycorpusculaceae; genus JBGPAV01. The sequence continues at coordinate 2,630 of JBGPAV010000111.1, forward strand.
TTTTGCTTTAATTTCGAAGGTTAGTCTATAGTAGCCACTGACTATTAACGGAGTGTTTCCGGTGTACGAACTGTACTGGTCGGCCACGGTGGTTCCGTCAAGCGTGTCTACACTTGCCCATGAGCCTGTGGAGTTCTTGTATATGTATATCTTGAAGGTGTCGAATGTGCTGGTTGATACGTTTGTTGTTACGGTGATTGTTAGGTTGTGGGCAGCGGTGTCTTGGTTCTTCAGGAAGAGGCATTCTGTGAAGTTCTGTATCACACCTGGTTGAACATGTAGGTCCATTGTGACAGTGCCACCTGATATCGAAGCATCTCCTGGAGCATCGATACCTTCAATCCATATCATTTTCGCTGTGCCGATTGTTATGCTACCGTCTATGTACATGTAGACGTAGGTTGCTGCACTGACTGATCCTATGAGTGCGGCTGTTATGACGAGCGTTACGATTTTCAGATATTTCCTGTAATTCACGTTCATTTTGCTATTTCACCTCCTTTCGCTTTCTTTTTTCCTTCAGGCTGTCCAGCCACATCCTCGCAAGGATGTAGGCGCTTATGCCCAGGACGAATACGCAGGCCGTTGCCAATGTTACCGCAGAAATCAAGAATGTGCCTTGTCCCCATGCTGGTTTGGCGAATGCGTAGATACTTGCGCCTGAGATTGCTGTACCTGCGCCTAGTGCGATGTACCACCACTTTGGCTTGAAGAAGACGTATGCGCCTAGCCCCACTACAAACGTGTCAAATGCTACAATGCCGATGAATGTGCCTTCCCACGACATCAGTGGCGTCATTACTAGTGGGTGCAATGCCACTTGAGCGTAGTTGGATAGAAAGAATGCGGTGATGGAGACGGCTGGAAACGTTACCGTTAACAGTATCACTTTTGCGTAGGTGAGGAGTTTCTTCAGGAATCCTAGGTAGGCGTTGACGGCGATTATGTTGGCGAGGGCGACGACGAGGTATATGAGGCTGTACCAGAAGCGCATGTAGTTGTCGAAAAGTAGCATGAATTCTCTGCTTAC
>JBGPAV010000112.1:0-3656 GCA_041480925.1 Bathyarchaeia archaeon
CAAATTTGCAAGTACATAGGAGAGAGACAGAAACGCGGCAGAAACTTTAGCATCATAGTCGTCGCTGAAGGAGCCAAACCGAAAGGCGGCGCCGAAATAGTCTACAGCGAAAACGTAGACGAGTTCGGCCACATAAGGCTGGGCGGAATCGGCTACTACATCGGAAAAGAGATAGAAAAACGCATGAAAATCGAAACGCGTGTGGTCGTGCTCGGGCATCTTCAGCGCGGAGGTTCACCTGTTGCCTTTGACAGAATCCTATCCACAAGATTCGGGATAGGCGCCATAGACCTCGTTAACAAAAAAAAGTTTGGATACATGGTCGCACTCAAAGGGAACGACATAGTTTCTGTTCCGTTGAAGGACGTCATTGGCAAGCGAAAAACGGTTGACCTCGAAATCTACAAGATTGCCCAAGTATTCTTCGGCTAGTTGACTTGCGATTAGGTTGCCAGTGCGTTTGCCAGCTTGAGCAAGTCCAAATCGAGTTTTTTCTCCGTTTTGCATGACACCTCAAGACTCGTGCTGGCGACTTTACCATTCTGCAAGCCGACGATCATGTTTCCTCTCTCTTCGACTAAGAGGTTTACTGCTTTGTCTGCGAACAGATTGGCGAGCAGTCGGCTTCTTGCTGTTGGGCTTCCTCCTCTCTGCGCGTAGCCCAGTATGCTAAGCCTGACTTCTGAACCTGTCTGCTTCTCTATGTCTGCAGCCAGTTTTCTCGTGTCGCCTATTCCTTCTGCAGCAACAATTATGCCTGACTTCTTTCCTTTCCTCGTGTTTTCAGCTAAACGTTTAGCTATTTTCTTTTCGTCTGTTTTGACTTCTGGAACCAAGATCAGTTCGGCTCCAGCGGTTAGGCCAATTGTTGTGGCGAGGAAGCCTCTTGTTCTACCCATCACTTCGGCTATGAAGATGCGTTCATGGCTGATGGCTGTGTCCCTGATTTTGTCAATTTCAGTCAGCGCCGTGTTCACCGCTGTGTCAAAACCTATCGTTTCATCCGTTCCATACACATCATTGTCTATTGTTGCCGGCACACCTACGATAAGCACATCTGTGCGTTTGCTGAACTCGTATGCGGCGCTGAACGAGCCGTTTCCGCCGACAACAACTAACCCGTCAATCTTGTTTTTATCTAGCGTCTTGGCTGCTGCTTGTTGTCCTTTTGTTTTTCTGAACTGCTGACTTCTGGACGTATAGAGAATGGTTCCGCCCTGCTGAATTATTCCACCCACTGAACGCGGCGTCAACACGCGATACGTGTTTGTGATGATGCCGTCCCAGCCTCTTTCAAAGCCTATCACCTCTATTCCTTTTGTGTGGGCTAAACGTGTGACCGCTCGGATGGCGGCGTTCATACCGGGCGCGTCTCCACCGCTTGTGACTAGGGCTATGCGCTTCATTTCAGATTCACCTGTCTTTATCATGTAGTTATTGTGTGGAAAAGGATAATTGGTTTTGCTTCTTCAAAAGCATTTGTCGTGGCTGTGTTATGGTGAAGCTCAGTGTTTCGACATGTTGTCTTCCGCGTTTGGAGAGCAAGCAGTTTTTCGGGCTTATGTCTGTTGTGAGAATGATGAAGCGGCTTGTGGCTGATGTTGAAATGTAAGCGGGTAAGATAGAGTTTCGAGATTCTGTTTGTATGATAGTTTCCTTAAGAGCTTTCTAATCCAGCAGTTTGATTAATGTGTCAAATGCTTCAATGAAGCTTTTTCCTTTTGTTGTGGTTTTGTAGATTGTCACTTTCTTCTGTTTGAAAGTTTCCAGAAGTTCTGATTTTACAAGCGTAGGCACGTATCTGTTCAATTGAGCGGTGCTTAAGCCTACTTTGCACATTATATCAGTCTTGCTCGTCCCTTCAACTGCGCATAGTAGCATGTCAGAAATTAGGGCAATGCGATCTCTTCTGCTACTTTTCGTTTGGAGAAGCAAGCCTTTTATGAACATCAATAAAGTCTCAATTGATACGTCAACTTATATTTGTTATCATTAAACAACATCTGCAAAGTTGTCATTTGATCCACAAAAGATCAAAAATTGGTTTCAGCTCGAACTGCAAACTGAGACATTGATAACGCCTGATAGCAGAGCCTTCAAAAACTATGAAGCAACAAATGTTGAGAGTTTAAGCATTGTTGCGATTTCAGAGAACTAGTAGGAAAAAAGGAGAGGTTAAGGATCTATGTCGTCAAAATGAAGGGCTGCTATGACCAAATCGAAAATGTCTATCTAAGAGAAATTGCCTCTTTTCAGCGCATAGTCACATTTCGTCCTAGAAGTAGAATGATATTATACGCCATATTACAATTTAAAAATATACTGAAAGAAAGTTCTATAGATAAACATAATGCGTTATCTAACAAGTTCTGAATAGTATGATATCGCCATTGACTTATTCATGTTTCTCGAAGAGCACTAAGCGATTTGCGAAAAATGAGAAGAGACATATTCCAGTTTGTGATTAGCTTAACATGTGCCGAAGAGCACTGGGAGAAGGATCGTGGACAGCAAAACGTATGCAGCTACGCTTGTAGCTTTCACGCTGCTATTGATCGTTTTGGCTAAATTCTGGCTTCCGAATGGCGCCGTTTTCAATGTCTCAGCGGTTGGAGCCACCTCAAACATCGGCGTGTACTGGGACAAGAACTGTACAAAAAGCGTGTATTCAATAGACTGGGGCAATCTGTCGCTAGGTCAAACCAAAAAAGTTCTGGTCTATGTTAGAAATGAAGCAAATGATTCAACCATTCTGTTTTTGACAACGAGCGAATGGAACCCAGCGAATACTCCAGACTACTTAAGCTTCAGTTGGCATACTCAGAGTGAAAAGATCGGAGCGGGCAAGGTCATAAATGTCACCCAAAGCTTGGTCGTATCGCTAGGCACGATAGGAATCTCGAACTTTAGTTTCTACATAACATTCGAAGGAAGAAAATACTATCAGGGAGACGCGAACAAGGACGGGGTAGTTGATTTACTTGACATTGTGATGGTTGCTCTGGCTTTCGACTCAAAACAGGGAAGCCCGAATTGGAATGTTAATGCGGATTTAGACAAGAATGGAACTGTTGACATTTTTGACATAGCGACTGTCGGCAAAGACCTCGGAAAGACGTAGCGCTCACTAGCTGCATAATCAGAACATGCTCAGAAGCAGACTTTCACAAATTCAATTTCACTCGATCCATGAAATCATCTAAAGCGCCTAACAATCTTACAAGCTTGAGCAGGTTTCTCTTGTTACACTGTTTTTCTTGCTCTAATGGTTCTCACTGTAAACGTGAATATCAACCAAGCTATTATGCCGTAGACTACTCCATTGAAAACTGCGATAACGAGTGTAAATGTTGGAATTCCAAGCACAGGATAGTCAGTGTCTGGCACACCTAAGAGGCTGTAGATTTGTCTTCCCGGTGGCATGGTTGGATATGCAAGCGTCGCCAAGAGCATGGCGAAAAAGACCATTAGGAATACTATGGCTCCTTCTCCCTTCATTCTGCTTTCCTCGCTAGCTTATGCAGCAGCGTAGTTCTTTAAAAATGTGGTGTCACAATCTGCTTCTGCATATTGCTTCCATTCCTAAAAGACGAGTCCAGAATCCAGAAGAGAACATTCATTATCCATGCGGCCAAGAAAGGCACAGTGAAAATTCA
>JBGPAV010000113.1:0-3645 GCA_041480925.1 Bathyarchaeia archaeon
ATAGGAGTGGATCTGAACTCGTATAAGACCGAAAGAATCGTATCACAGTTGACACGTTTGATCAAGAGAACAAAGCATCTGCGCCACTTCGGAGCAAACGCACTGGAATTATGTTACGTCGCAGATGGAACAACGGATGCATTCATAGATATTCGCGGAAAACTTCGCACAACAGACACTGCGGCAGCATGGCTGATAATACAAGAAGCCAACGCCGAGATAACGACGGTAGACGGAAAACCGCTGGACGTTAAGCTTGACCCAAAGGAGAAAGTGGAGTTTGTGGCTGCTGGAAACTTGAAAATGCACAAACTTATACTTGACTTGGTAAAGCCCAGAAAGGAAGTTGAATGATAAAACTCCTCTTTCCGTATCCAGCTGTTCTGATCAAGAACAAGAAAGCGTCGACAATAGTAATCGCTGATTTGCACATCGGCTGGGAAATGGCCTTGTCAGATAAAGGGATACATGTCCCAACGCAGACGCCGAAACTCCTCAATAAGCTGACCGCTCTTGTCTCAGAGTACAAGCCTGACGCGATTTTGATTCTTGGCGATGTCAAACACACTATCGCAACAGCGGAAATGAGAGAATGGCAGGACGTGCCAAACTTCTTCATCGAACTTGGGAAACAAGTGAAAACGATTCAAGTGATCCGCGGCAACCATGACGGAAACCTTGAACCTCTACTGCCTGAAAGCGTTACAGTGCTACCCGCAACAGGAGTCACAATGGATGAGGTTGGATTCTTTCATGGACACCAGTGGCCCTCACCGTCGTTGTTGGAGTGCAAAACGATCATAATGGGACATGTTCACCCTGTTGTCGCTTTCCGCGACCCTTCAGGATTCAGAATAATCAAGCAAGTGTGGATAAAGGCAGACGTCAACAAGACGCTTTTGGCCGAAGCTCTGTCAAAAAGACACAAAGGCAAGAGAGAAGCAGCTTCCAAAGACACAGCCCAAAAGACACGTGAAACTAGGGCAACTGTTCAGCAGCTTTTCATAGTGCCCTCCTTCAACGACTTCCTCGGAGGAAGACCATTGAATGAAACGCGAACCTACGGGCATGTTAGAACCGAGATGGTGGCTGGCCCCGTTCTCCGTTCGGAAGCTGTTGACATGAAAAATGCTGAAGCATACCTGCTGGACGGGACATTTCTCGGAACCATGAACCAGTTGAAGGCATTAGCTAGCTAACTCTCAGCATAATGTTTATACATAGTAGGATTCTTCACATTCTAAACGGGTGAAAACGGTGTCTTCGGATGATGATTATTCTGAATGGTTCAAGAAGAAACGTTCTCCATTCTTCAGAAACTGGGACTTTGAAGACATAGACAAGATGTTTCATGAAATGGAGAAAATGATGGAAGAACAATTCAAAAGCTTAACCTCTCAAGCTCCACGAGATTACGTGCGAGAACGCAAGCTTCCAGACGGATCAACAGCGCGAGAATTTGGACCGTTTGTTTATGGCTACAGCGTGAAAATAGGTCCTGACGGAAAGCCCGACATCAACGAGTTTGGAAACCTCAAACCAAGCCCCCGCGGGCCACAGGTGAAGGAAGAGCGCGAACCGCTGATTGACACGATAGAGACGGATGGGGAAATACACATTGTGGTGGAGCTGCCAGGCGTGGACAAGAAGGACATTCAGCTTCACGGGACAGAGGAATCGCTGGCGATATCGGTTGACACTCCTGAGCGCAAGTATTACAAGGAGGTTAATTTTCCTGTGAAGGTCAAAGTGACAGAAGCTAAAACAGCTTACAAGAACGGTGTGCTCGAAGTAACATTTCCGAAAATCACGGACCCCAAGAAAGCGAAAGGCGACCCTATAAACATAGACTAGAATAGACTCTAGCTCAATAATAAAGAAAAATCCATGCTGATAGACAGGGCCGTGCACACGTGGACAAAGCTTCAGAACTTGACATGCTTCATAACGCCTGCAAAGAAGCGAAAGCTGGAGGCAAACTGACCGGAAAAAACCTCACAAGACTTTACGAGATATTCGGTTACCGCTTCACAAAAGCCTTCGAAGCATTAACAGAAAACCGCGTGAAAAAATACGTCTTTAAGCCAAGCGATCGAACGGTTTGGATCGTTGTCGGAAAGGAACGAGATTATCTCATTCTTTCTAAAGCTGATTTCTGCACATGCGACGACTTCTATTTCCGCGTTCTGGACAGGCAAGTGCATATGTGCTACCACATCATCGCCCAGAAAATTGCCGACGCTCTAGACTGGTATGCTGCCATTGAAGAGCGTGACGAGCTTTACGATTCATTGATGAGCGAGTGGAAAAAACCTACTGTTTAAATATTTAAACTCCAAGTCTACATGAGTAACGGGGACTAACTGATGAACATTCCAGAATACTTTGAACTGCTCAAATACATACTCATGTTCTCAACATTCACTGTACTAGTTTTGATTTTCCTATACATGTTCTACGGCAAAGAAGAAAAAGAGGAATAACAGCCTACTAATCTACGTTCTTCTTAACCGGTTTCTGGTGTGTAGCCAAAATCATTACAATAGTCAAAACAGCAAGAATTATAGAAACTATGATGAGCCACGATGCGTCAGGTCCAGCACCTAACACAATAGGAAGAGGCCCAATGAATATGACCGCTCCCATGCTCACAGAACCATTTTGATCACTAGACAATGATGCAACAATGATAACTGCGATGCCTATTAAAACCAAGAAAAACCCAATCGTGAACAATGCTAGGATTCTTCTAGAAACGGATTCTCCGGTTATAGCTGATTCACTTTCTGCTGTTGCAGGCATTCTGCTGTCTCACCTAAGCAGCTGCGAATAGATGACCAGTACAATCATGGCCACCATCGTTAAGACTAGAGACAATAACAAAATCTTCGTGACATGTTCTGCGTCACTACCGAAAACTATTGGAATCGGACCGATCAAAACGACGCCTCCGCCCTTGATTCTTCCCTTTCCTTTGACCCCTGAGATTAAGAGAAGCAGAAACGCGATTGCGATAATCACTGACCCAACTAATATCAGACCTGTGCCCAGTCCATGAAGCGTTTCCAAGTTCATAAGAACAGAAACTCCTTGAAACATGTTTAAAGGGTGCCAATAGGCTTTTAAAAAACTTTGCAGAAACCATACGTCTCTGCGGTGCCCAAACACAGATGACGGCTGAACAGATCATTGCTCACATTCTCTCGAAACATCCAGAAGCATCCATAGAAGAAATCAGCAGAAAACTTGAAAAAGAAAGACACAAGACTAACGGCCTGATTTCAGATGAAATTCTCCTCAGAATAATTGCAGCCGAACTCGGCGTGGAAATCGAGAACAACAAAGCACCAACGCCCACGCTTTCCGCGGCAGATCTTGTCCCAAGCCTAAATAATGTAACTGTGGCAGGTCGCGTCATAGCAGTTTTCCCACTCAAAGTCTTCAACGGATACAGAAAAGGAAAACTGGCAAGCTTCCTCATAGCAGACAAACGCGACATTCTTCGAATCGTCCTATGGAACGATAAAACAAGCTTCATCGAAAAAAGTGAAATAAAAGTCGGCCGGCTGATACGAATCTCCCGTGGATACACGAAAGAAGGCCCCGGAGGAGTCGAAGTTCATGTTGGAGAAAGAAGTCGTTTCG
>JBGPAV010000114.1:0-3643 GCA_041480925.1 Bathyarchaeia archaeon
CCGGTTTGCCCGTTTCTCCTGTGTTCGAGGAGACAAAATCCCCAAAGAAATGAAGAACAGACACTAGGCCCAAAGCCGTCCCCAGATCATGAAGGGCGAATAAAAACCATTTTAGGCCAATTTCGGAACAAGCATGCGCGCTAAAACAAGAGAAGATTATCAAAACCTTCTTTTCGACCAATAAAGAAAGCATGGGAAACCCCAACAAAAACCGAGCCGTTCCGCTCCGCCGATGACGCACAATCGTTACGCAAAGCCGCCACCACACAACCCCCCAAAACAACACAAACGCAAATCGTATCACGCAAATCAAACACACCACCGAAAGAATGTGGAGAAAATATAAACGCAAAGTGCGAAGGCTCACGTGTACCCGAAGGGCATCCGGCTTAAACCTTTCGTTTTTCTGGAGAAAACCGTCTTAATATCCATCATGATGAAAAGGTTTAATGCCTCATCATATAGCCTTCGCACACGACGCAAAAAACGCGCGGTCTCTCCGAAAAACGAGAGAGCCCGCGAAAAGGTCAGCCGAGGAATAACGCACAAGCTGACGCACTGTTCACGGCTCAACTCGCGGAGAGAGCCTCATCCGCAAAAAGTATCGCCTCAGAATAACACACACGCAAAAACGCATATGAGAAGGAAAACCACACATGCACGAAACAACAACGACGCACGCGCGAAATAAAACAAAACATAGACCCTATCTTCAACCCCGAAAAGAAGGGCAGACACAACACGCCGAAGAAGAACCCGCAACAACCGCAGGCATATGCAAGAAACCATACGAGAACACCAGAAAAAATACAAGCCTAAACGAATATTCCTTGAAACCCTCGTGGGCTATTGTGAAGCCTCAAAAACCAGAACCTTGGATAACTTTACAGAGGTGAGAAAACAATGAGAGAAGATAAGAAATTACTAAGCCCTAAGACTGGTATACTTGTCCAAGCTATACGACGACCCCCACAGACTTGGACGACGACCCTCTGGCTACTCTGGGCGGGTCTCAGATATAGGAGCTTCTTCTTTCTAAATAGTTTGCCACCGTCTGCGTATTCTCAAGATACTTTGAATGGCGTTTTGTGCTTGCTTCTTAAGGCAGTTGCAGTAGCTGGCTAGAAGCATTAAAAGGACAGGAGAAGCATAACCGAGTTATTTGGAGAAGAAGACATAATGAAGGTTCTCTTCATCGAGCCGCCGAAGGACATATGGTTTGTCATGGGGGAATACTTGCCTCCACCCTACGGCATAATCCAGTTGGGTGCGTATCTGGAAAAGAATGCTGAAGGCGTGGAGGTCGAAGTCCTGGATTGTAATGCTGAACATGTGGATTGGAAAGACATGGAGAAACGGATCGAGTCATCCAACCCTGATATTGTGGCTTCAAGCTCACTTGCCACTTGCAACACATACGTGGTTGTAAGGACTTTGGAAACGGCCAAGAAGGTGAACTCGGACATTATTACTGTGACTGGAGGACAGCATTTCACTGCTACTTCCCAAAAAAGCCTAGAAGAATATCCAGAGATTGACGTTATCGTGAGAGGAGAAGGAGAACGAACCCTGACAGAACTTGTCAAGAATGCAAGCAATAAACGTGCGCTTCCGAAGATAGAAGGTATTTCCTTCAGACACGGAGGAAAAATCGTTCATAACCCTGCTAGACCGCTGATTGAGAATTTGGATGAATTGCCTTACCCTGGCTATCATCTTGTTAAGAACTCAATCAGTAAGTATCACTTTGCGGCGATGGCCGGGCGCGATGTTCGCTTCGCGTTGATTGAAGGCGGAAGAGGATGCCCTCACGAGTGCACCTTTTGCACTCAGTGGCAACATTGGCAGAGAACATGGAGAGCGAAGTCTCCTCAACGCATAGCAGATGAGATGGAGTTTTGCCATCGTAACTTCGGAAGCGAGTTCATTTGGTTAACCGATGATAATCTTGGTGCAGGCTCGAGAATAGGCGACATTGCGGATGAGATTATCAAACGTAAAATGCCTGACGACGTGACGTGGTTTGTTCAGGCAAGATGTGACGATATTGTCAGAAACAAGGAGGTCTTGCCGAAGCTTAGAAAGTCAGGACTCAACTGGGTTCTTCTTGGAGTTGAGAATTCTGAGCTATCAACTCTTGAAAGCTTCAAGAAGGGCATAACGCCAGATGACGCGAAGACTGCGGTGAAACTGTTGAAGGAAAACGACATTTTCGCGCACGCAATGTTCATTATAGGCAATAGGAAGGATACAAAAGAATCAATATCTCGCTTGCGGGAATTTGCCGACGAATTGGACCCGGACTTCGCAATGTTTGGCATTCTTACGCCTTTTCCTGGAAACGAGGTTTATGACGAAGCGAAAAGAAATGGTTGGATTGAGGATACCAACTGGTCACACTATGACATGGTGCACGCCATAATGCCGACGGAAACGTTGTCGACCAAGGAAGTGCAGGAAGAGCTTTACAAATGCTACAGGAGCTTCTACGGTTCATGGAGCAGAAGGTTCGGAGGAATATTCTCAAGCAACGAAATGAAGAGAAGAATCTTCTGGTACATGTCCACGAGAGGCATTATAGATCAGCTTAAGGCGCTATTCTAGGCGACTGTTCATGAGTAAGCTTGGGCAATCAGAATGGATCATGCCTTTCTCAGCAGGATCATTGGAGGATCTGCAGAAGATGCTCTATTCTCTTATGAGATTCGGAATTAAAGAAAAGCGGGTTCAATATCTTCTGCGCATTCTGTAGAAGGCGCCGACGATCATCAGTATTCCAAAGACTATTACGGCAAAAGGCCAGACTTCTACATTCTCTGGGATAGCTTTGGTTTGCTGCAGGAAATATATTACTCCCCAGAGCAGTATGATTATGCCGATGGCTAAGCCTACAACTGTGCCTCCTCTTGGGATTCCGAAGCATTCGTCTTCCATTCGCTTATAGTGTCGGCTTTCGCGGGTCATGTGCAAGCGGGTTCCACATTTTGTGCACACTTCAGCATCGTCTGGATTGTTGGTACCACATTTCACACAGTAGACCATTTTGCTTGCTCCTTTCTACTCATTTAGGGTGATCTGTCTTAAGGCTTTTGGTATGTTACTCCCCCTTCGTCTCAGCTTGACTCAAATAGACAAATGAGGATTCGCGGGAGACCCTGCACTACTATGTTGAAATTGGAAGGCACGCGATCCGGATTTGACTCTGCTTCGATGCTTGCCCAGCGCATCTATCACTGCATACTTCGGATTCAGATTCTGTTTTCATAAACTTGTTATTCCTCCAGTTTCACTCTTAACACAGATGATTTGGATGGATACATCAAGAGAACTTGAAGAGCTTCAGAATAGACGAGCAAGACTGGAAGAAGAATCGCGCTCTCTGAACGATGAACAGAAGAGCTTGGAAGATCGAGTGAAGGTGCTTGAAGAGAAGGTTGCAATAGAAGAACTGACTAGGAATAACAAAGTGACACGTGAGGAGATTTCCCAGTTAGAATCTGCAATAAAAACATTAGAGAACAAGCTAGTTGGATGCTTTCAACCATCAGAAGCCCCCGCTCCTATGAAAGAAACACTGCCAGAGCCAGAAGTTACTGAGCCAACAGAAGAAGAAACCACATCAGAACTAGCCGACGCAACTGAA
>JBGPAV010000115.1:0-3640 GCA_041480925.1 Bathyarchaeia archaeon
AATGATAAGCGTCTTGCTACGCAGTTTCACTTTCTCACCATGCAACGCTCTAGCTAAAGATCAGTTCACGCTTCAGTCGCCTACTTCTGGAAACCGAATTGATTCGTTTGTTGTATGCCATAGTAACGACTTCTGCAGTGACGCAATATTGTTTCGCAAGATACAACATTTAACATGTATGAAGGCATATTCTGAATTATAAGTAATGATATATATTCGGAATCTGACTCAGAATACTGCTAAAAAAGGAAGGCTTTGGCACAAACCCATCAAATATAGAAACAGCGAGACAACATCTTGAAAATATGGCCATGTTTCCGGTCTTTTAGCTCCACTTCAGCCTTTAACAATCTCCAGTTGGAGTGACTTGGTTCCTCGTTTACTATTGGGCTTTCTTATATTCTTATGAAACACGTTATAAGGGCGAAGAAAGTATTTCCAAAACTAAAACCAAGAGTACGACCTAGATCATGCCTGAAATTGGATTATCTATGCTCTACAGTTTGAGCGAATCTTTCCAAAAGATGACCGAATGGCTACCTAAGTTGGAAATAGCTTATGTGGAAATTGTAGATGACGGACTGCATGCTTTGGACAGGCAAAGAGTAGCAATATTAAAGAATATTCGGGATTCTTATGATCTAAAATACTCCGTGCATGCTCCTTTCGCTGACATAAACATAGCATCTCCCTCCAGCCAAATGCTTGACGCGATGCTGAAACGCTTGGAAGAATCTATGATGAATGCACAGACGCTTGACGCTTACATGTGGATTTTCCACCCGGGCATCAGATCAGGCATAAGCTCATTCTATCCTGGAATGGACTGGCTCCAAAACCAGAAAACTGTCAAAACTCTGCTTAGACTAGCAGAAAACTATGGATTAAAGATAGCGATCGAAAACGTGCCTGAACCTTATCCTTTTCTGATGAAGAGCGCGGATGATTTCTCAAAATTCTTTAACGAGATCGGTGAAGACATAGGAATAGTGCTTGACGTTGGACATTCAAACATCAACGGACAGACTGAACTCTTTCTAGAAACTTTCACAGACAAAATCGTGCACATGCATCTAAGCGACAATAACGGAGAAGCAGACCAGCATCTAGGCATAGGATATGGCACAGTCAACTGGAAGAGAATCACGGATATGATCAAAGAAACATCCTATAAAGGAGTAGCAGTCATAGAAGCCATTGAACACGTCAAAGAAAGCGCTCAAAGGTTGAAACATTTCCTAGGCTAGCTTTCTGGAAGAGAAATCTCGATCTCCAAGAAGTCTTCGGCAACTTTCACATTCTTGAAAATCTTTTTTGCCTGTTTCAAGAGCAAGCTTGTATCGTCGTATCTAGCGCTGATGTGCGTGAGAATTAGTTGTTTCGCCTTGGCTTTTTTTGCCGTTTCAGCCGCTTGACTTGGCGTTGAATGCCCGTCTTCTTCTGCTCTATCAGCCAATCCATCATCGAGTGTGGCGTCGTGAATAAGCAAATCCGCGCCTTCGGCAAATTCTGTGAAAACGCGAAATGGTCTTGTGTCTCCAGTGTAAACTATCTTTCTGCCCATTCTAAAAGGTCCAGAAACGTCCTTAGGATGTATGAATTGCCCTTTTGGAAGCCTCACTTTTATTCCCTTCTGAAGTTGTGACCACAATGGTCCTTCTGGAACGCCTAACTTCCTAGCCTTTTGCGGGTAGAACCTTCCAGGTCTGGGTTTCTCTACAAATGCATAAGCAAAGCTCGGCATCACATGGTTAGATTTGACGGCCTCGATATAGTATTCTTCTTCATCAAGAACGGTGCCTGCTTTTTCCACTTCATGAACTTCAATTTGGAAAGTCAAAACAAACTGAACTGTTTCTTTGAGGCATTCTAGGAAACGCTTTATCCCAACTGGCCCGTAAATCTCAAGCACTTTTTGCCTGTCAAGCAGAGCCATTGTCTGCAGCAGTCCGGGCAAGCCTAGAACATGATCGCCATGCATGTGGGTTACAAAGATTCTTGTTTTTTTGTGGAAGCTGCCTTTGGATTTTATCATCTGTCTCTGCATGCCTTCGCCGCAGTCAAACAGGATTTGCTCTCCTTTTCGCTGTATCAGTATGGCAGGTAACCCTCTGTTCGATGTCGGAACGCTTCCCCCTGTTCCCAAGAAGACTACACGCAGACTCACCAGATTACACCTTTTCAAACACGACGATCTCTCTCGTGAGACTCCTATGAACATAAACAAAATGCGACTCTAAATGCTTATACCCCAAAGCTGCTCCCAACCTCGCTACTTTGAGCGTCTTCGGAGAAGCCAGACAGATTCTCTGCCCGCTGTCCATCAATCCGTACACTCCTTTCAACAGTTCCTCAACAATCTGCAAGGTTGTTCTCTTCATCGTAGTTGAAGAAATACCATACGGTGGATCAGTCACGACGCAATCAATCTTCTTAAGTGGGAGATTTCGTGCATCTGCAACAATTACGCCTTCAGCATGAGCTCCTGCACTAACCAGGTTTCTAATTGTCCCTCTCACCATGCGACGCTGAACATCTAAACCTACCACGCGGCATCCAATGAGCGAAGCCTCGACAAGCATGCTTCCTGTACCGCAAAGCGGATCCAGCACCAGCGAATCTTGCTTTGGCTCGGCAAGGTTCACCATGCACCTCGCGAGCTTGGCCTGCATAGCTGAAGGATGAAAAAAAGGTCTTCTTCTAGGGCGTCTCTCAACGAACGGCTTGGCCTTGATTTCTGCAAGCTCTAGTCCGAACACAAACCGCTCATCTGTGAGAATCCCGACAAAAGTCTTGTCGGGGTTTGTCAACTTTACTTTTGCTTGGGGAGTTTTATTCAGGATAAGCTCTCCGAGCTTCCTTTCAAGAGCCAGAGTGTCTATTTTTGGAGAGTAGCTCTTTACGCGTTTTATGCGCACTTCGAAACTTTGTTCATCCAGTACTTCCTCAAGATTGGTAGAGTTCAAGGTTCTCAGTATTGTTTTTAACTCTGCTTCGCAGTTGAAAAGCTCTAAGCCCAAAAGTCTTGTCAGGGCCGCCCTGTGCGTTACTGCTTCAGTGCATTCTACGGCGGATTCGATTCTAAGGAGTTGGTCAAGTTTTTCTAGGACAGTATAAGGACAATTTTCTGCCTCCAGTATCGCTTTCAGTTCAGAAGTTGGCAGGTCTTCGTGTTCGCCAGAGAGTAAGCAGAAAAGCTTAGCCACTACGGAACTCCTTTACTTGGTTAGCTCTCTAGCAATAAGTGACGCAAGAGAAACCTTGCTGACGCGACTTGGAATGCTGTCTGTACCGATGACTTCCTCTACTCCTGCATCAAGTATTCGTTTTTCAGCATCTCCAACCAGCAAGGGGTGAACGCAGGCAGTGTAAACCTTCTCTGCACCTTGATCCTTCAGAATCTTTGCAGCGGCAACTATTGTCCCACCTGTGCTGATTATGTCATCAAAGATTATCACAGTTTTGCCCTTGACATTAAACGTTTTCTTCTCCATGCTGACCTGCCCAGTGTAGCGGTCTCTCTGCTTGTCCAAATAACCATATCCTGTGCCAAGCACTCTGCCAGCTTCTTCAGCAATGTGTACAGCTCCCTTGTCAGGCGCTATAACAAAAAAATCACTAAACCCTCTATTCTTAAAGT
>JBGPAV010000116.1:0-3570 GCA_041480925.1 Bathyarchaeia archaeon
ACCAACATATCTTCAACAATCGGGCAACCATTCATATCCAACGACAGTTCAGGGAACATTTATGCTCACTGGAATGGAATAAAACTGAACAGGAACCAGAGCCTCACAGTAACAATAAACTATTCTGTGCTTTCGTTCAGTGTTCGATACTTGATTGATGAAAACCGAGCATATGACTACAATACAAGCTCAGATCTTTACAAGAAATACACTGAACCAGAGCCACTAATACAGTCAGATAATTCTACAATCATTTCAAAAGCTCACAATGTAACCGAAAAATCGACAACGATTCCAGAAAGCGTGTCCAAGATATACTCGTTTGTCACGAAGCATCTTCGATATGCTATACAAGAGGAGGAAAGAGGAGCAGTTTGGGCTCTAGAAAACGGTGTTGGTGACTGTTCTGAATATTCTTATCTTTTTGTAGCACTGTGCAGAGCCATCGGAATCCCTGCACGAGTGCAGGCAGGCTTTGCTTTCCACTATTCAAGTGAAACTCTTGAAGATGGCCACATGTGGGCTGAATACTACTTGGAGAATTACGGTTGGATACCTGTAGATGCTACGTGGCAACTCTTTAACATGCTAGACTCTAGGCATTTCAGCGCAATCGGAAGCATACCTGAAGACACGACTTATGCAAACTATGTTTTTAACACCCCAGCCGACGTGTCACTAGAAGACGCCCAAGCGGTCGAACTGCAGCCCTATTCATCAGCAATCATCGACAGCGTCTTTGCCAAAAATGCAAAGAAGGCTGCAGAAAACCTGAACCAAGCAAAAATCGCGGCGTTCATCGGGAAAACACTTGGAGCTTATTGGGTTTTCTCCTCCGAAGTGACGCATGCAGAACAGAATCTTCTCGAAAGTAAGATTCTATTGCAGGAAGCAATTGAACAACTCAGCGAGACAAAAGCCACTGAATGCTTCCAAAAAGCGTCACAAGTAACACAAGAGTTAAACAACATCCTAATCAAAATCTCAACTCTGTACATCAGCATTGCATTGATAATCATGATTTCAGTTCTACTCATATTCTGGTGCAAAACTAAGAGATGACATCTGCTAAGGAAATTAGCTAAAAAGGAGTCTACGCTGTCACATGAGAAATCAAAGAAACGTTAGACAAAGGATATAGACTTTTTCACAAAAGATTAATGTGCAATAAGCTCATCAATCAAGTATTCGAGAGGTTCCACATGCAAAAATCATATTCAAAAGTGCTGGGCATCGTAGGAAAACCCAACACGGGCAAATCTACTTTTTTCAGCGCAGCAACTCTGGCACCTGCCGAGATCGCCAACTATCCCTTTACAACGATTAAACCAAACAGAGGAGTCGGTTACGTTCGCACCCCATGCGTCCACGAAGAATTTAACGTTAAAGACACGCCGGCCAACTCGCTCTGCCTTGACGGAATAAGACTCATTCCCATAGAGTTCATCGACTGCGCAGGATTGGTTCCTGGCGCGTGGGAGGGAAGAGGCTTGGGCAACCAGTTTCTCGATGAAATCAGGAAGGCAGATGTTCTTTTACACATCATTGATGCTTCAGGCGGAACGGATAGTGAAGGAAAACTGTGCGGAGCAGGAGAACATGACCCGTTGGAAGATGTGAAGTTCTTGGAACATGAAATAACCATGTGGATGGCAAGCATTCTCAAAAAAGATTGGTCAAAAATCGCGCGCACGGTTGAAGCGGAATCGAAGAATCTTTTCTCGATGTTGGAAGAGCGACTGAGCGGATTATCCATAAGGAAGAACCACATTCTCGAAGCGGTAAGACGAACGAAGCTGAACACTGATAAGCTCGCAAGCTGGAGTGAAGACGATTTTCTGCGATTTGTGGACGCTTTGCGACAGATAGCGAAACCAATGATCATAGTTGCAAACAAGATGGACATATCATGTGCTAAGGACAACTTGGAAAAGCTGAAAAAATCAGGCTACATTGTTGTTCCCAGCTGTGCCGAAGCAGAGCTTGCCCTAAGGAGAGCAGCGGAAAAAAAGCTTATAGATTATAGGCCAGGCGACTGCAACTTCAAAATACTTAGCCCGGAAAAATTGAGTGAAAGCCAGAAGAATGCATTGGAAACAATACGCGACAAGATCCTGTTAAGCGATGGTTCAACAGGTGTTCAAGAAGCAGTCAACACTGCATTTTACAAGCTCTTAGACATGATCACGGTTTATCCTGTTGAAGACCTTGAGCATTTAGCTGATCACAACGGCAGAGTGCTACCTGATGCTTACCTCGTGCCTTATGGAACGACGGCACGTCAACTGGCCTACATAATCCACACAGAACTAGGTGAAGGCTTCATCTTCGCCATCGAAGCAAGAGAAAGAAAAAGAGTTGGCGAAGACTACGTGCTAAAGGATAGAGACGTAATCTCCATAGTAAGCGCCAAGAAAAGAGCGTGATGCTATTTGCCAAGTCGTCTTTTGCGTTTCTGAAATGTCCTTATAGCTCGCAGAAGATCAATCAAACGGAAGTCAGGCCAGTAAGCATCTAGAAAGCAGAGTTCACTATAAGCTGACTGCCACAACAGAAAACCGCTGAGCCGCTCTTCACCTGACGTTCTTATGATCAAATCAGGGTCTTGCTTGGGCATGTGCGCAGTGTACAAGTGCTGCGCAAAGGTTGTCTCATCAACATCTTCAGGCTTCAATGTTCCTGAGTTAATTTCTTCTGCAATTTTTTTGGCAGCATCAACGATTTCCGCTCTTCCACCATATGCAAGGGCAAAATTCAAAAAGTGCTCATTGTAGTCCTTAGTCGATTTTTCTACGTCATAAATGAGCTGCTGCAACTTCTCGGGGAGAAGATTCACTCTTCCAATTACTTTCACGTGAACCTTGTTTTTATGTATGCGTTCGTCTGTAAGAATTTTGTGCAGGTTTTCTCCAGCAATGCGCATAATCTCCTCTATTTCGTCAGGTGAGCGCCGAAAATTCTCTGTAGAAAAAGCATACAACGTAATTGATCGGACACCAAGTTTCAAGCACCAGTCTATAAGTTGCTCAACTTTCTGCGCTCCCTTTTCATGTCCAGCCCAAGGATTAAGAGTCTTGTCAGACGCCCATCTACGATTTCCATCCAGAATCACTGCAATGTGGTCAGGCTTCATACCATTCTTGACCTGTCGCCAGAGCCATTTTTCGTAGAGTTTGTAGGCGCCTATTGTCGACAGGATTGTCTTGAACATTATTTGAACCTCGCATTCTTCAACGCGGTGGCACAGAGTTCATGACGCTTTGTTGGAAGGCGTTTAGCCGTTTCAGTTAAAACTTTCTCTATTTTTGGGAGGGTTTGCTTGGAGATTTCAGACAATTCACTCACAGTCAAGCGTTCTTGCATACCCGCTGCCCTGTTAGAAACATAGCAGATGCTTCCATAGCACAGCTCGAGCTCTCTTGCAAGAACCGCCTCAGGGAAAGCAGTCATGCCCACGATGTCACAGCCAGCGTGTCTAAACATTTCAATCTCGGCAGGTGTCTCATAACGTGGCCCTTCAGTACACACTAGAACTCCATGATCCCACACGTTCAATCCACTCTTCTTCGC
>JBGPAV010000117.1:0-3568 GCA_041480925.1 Bathyarchaeia archaeon
ACCGGGACAATCCAGCGTCTGCGAACTAAGAATCACCCATAAAGATGGCTCAACACGATGGATCAAAGTCTCATCACAAGTCACAAAAGATAGCAGTAACCCCACAAACCATCGGCTCTTTGGCGCAATCAGAGACATCACGGAACGTAAGAAAGCAGAACAAACGTTGGAAGAATCTGAGGAAAAATATAGAAGTCTGGTTGAGTTGGCTCCCGACGGCATAGTAGCTGTGAATACAGAAGGCATAGTCACATCGGCCAACCGCAGTTTCCTGACGTTAGTAGGCTATGACTCTGAAGAAATCGTTGGCAAACCATTCATGGAGTTGAAGACTAGTCGAGTGGAGGACATTCCGAAATTTCAAGAGATGTTTAAGTCTCTGATGAAGGGAGAATCACCTTCACCAGTTGAGTTTCTTTATGTTCGGAGAGATGGAACAAGTCGATGGGCAGAAGTGCATCCTAGCTTATTGGTGAAAGATGGCAATCCGGTGGGAGCTCAAGTAATCATGAGAGATGTCACTGAACGAAAGAACGCAGAAAAGCTGATCCAAGAGAATCAACAAAAGTTTGAACAGCTATTCATGAGTAATCCCGAAGCAGCTGTATTTGCTGATGCTAATGACCATGTTAGAGATTTCAATCCTCGGTTCAGCGAGATCTTCGGATACTCGTCTGAAGAGATTTTGGGAAAAGCGCTTGATGATCTGATAGTGCCCGACGATAAGAAGAAGGAGGCGGAGAAGCTTACCAAAGAGAACGCGATAGGATACATTCACCATGAGACAGTCAGAAAGAGAAAGGATGGTTTACCTGTCCCGGTGTTGATATCCGCGGCGCCAATCACTATTGAAGGGCAATTCGTGGGCTACATAGTATTGTATGAAGATATCACAGAGCGCAAGAGAATGGAGGAACAGTTACTGGAAGCTGAACAGAAATTTAGAGGCATAACCGAGAGAAGCTTTGACGTTATAGTTACAACGGATGCTGAAGGGCACATCACCTATGTTTCTCCTTCAGTTGAAAGGATTCTGGGTTTCCAGGTAGACGAAATGATCGGGAAACCTTTTCAGGACTATTTTGTCGGAATAGGATTGTCAGAAGCGCTCCAGACTTTTGCACGACTGTTGAACGGTGAAACCCTCAAAGATTTGCAGCTGGAAATGCCGCGAAAAGACGGGTCTCTCGCGTCAATTGAGATCAACGTGTCGCCTATACTCAAGGACGGAGATGTTATTGGAATCCAGGGAATTGCAAGAGATGTAACCGAACGTAAAAAGATGGAGAACGCCCTTCGCGAGTCGGAAGAAAGGCTTAGGCAACTGGTAGAATATGCTCCAGACGCGATTTATGCGAGCGATCTTAACGGCACTTTTACAGATGGAAACAAACAGGCAGAAGCTTTACTCGGATACAAAAAAGAAGAGCTCATCGGAAAGAATATGATAGAGATCGGGCTTATCTCCGAAAAATGTCTACCAAAAATCCTGGAAATGCTCCAAAAGAACATCAACGGACAGAAAGCCGGACCAGAAGAACTTGAACTAATCAAGAAAGACGGTAACATGCTCGTCGTAGAAGCCTCAGCATTTCCAGTGAAAAGAGGCGAAAAGATCGAAGTTTTGGGTATAGTCAGAGATGTCACAGAGCGGAAGAAAATAGAAGAAGCATTGCGCGAATCCGAAGAGAAACTGCGAAATGTGATTGAATCGTCACCTGACGCAATAGTACTTGTAGATATGAAAGGGTCTCTAGTTGACTGTAATCGTGCCACGATGGACATGTTCGGCTTTTCATCAAAAGAGGAAGTAGTAGGCAAGAATGGCTTTGAGTTCATCGGTCAGAAAGACTTTGAAAGATCGATGGAATACATGCAGAAAATTCTTGAGCATGGTGTTGTTAGGGATATTGAATATGTTCTCAAGGATAGATGTGGTCAAGAGTTTCCAGTAGAAACCTCTGCGAGCATAGTGAAGAACGCGCTCGGCGAGCCACAGTTCATTGTCGGAGTAATCAAGGACATCACTGAACGCAAGAAGATGGAAGAAAGGCTCTCTGCTTTGAATTTTTATGGTAGTACCTTGAACACAGCAAAAAGCTTCGATGAAGTTTATGCGCTGATTTTGGACACGATGCAGCAAACACTTGGATTCGAATATGGAGAGTTTCTGACAGTTGAGCGAAGCAAGCTTCATACGGTATGCTATCGTGGACAGCCAAGAGAGATACCTGATCTGCCTTTGGACGGCGAGAAAAAGGGCATAGTCGTCAAAGCTGCGAACATGCGCAAACCCATCCTTGTTCGAGATGTCACCAAGGAGGCAGATTATGTTGAGGCTCTTCCTGAAGTCAAGTCGGAACTCACTGTTCCAGTCGTTACTGAAAACAGGCTTCTCGGGGTCCTCAACGTGGAAAGCACACGCGCTGACAGCTTTGACGAAAAAGATGTGGCACTCCTCCAGATTCTGGCTTCCCACGCAGCTACCGCAATTGGGAATCTGGAAAAACGTGTAGAAATTGAAAAACGTTCAAACCAACTTGCCTTGTTGATGAAAAACTCTGCTGTAATAATGCACGTTGCCGGTTTGCATAGACGTATTCAGACGATTGCTGAGGCTGTGCAAGAGCTTGGATGGCGAAGAGTTGTCATCACAGCTAGAGATGAAAAACTGAATATAGCATCCTTTGGTGACATTGTCACAGTCGGGTTGACCAAGGAAGAAAAAGAATACATGTGGACCAACAGGCAGTCAGGCGAAGTCTGGCAAGAACGTTTCGGCACTGAATATGACCGATTCAAGATTGGCCAGTTCTACTATATGCCTTGGAATGATCCATGGGTCAGAGAAAGATTTGACAAAGGAACAGTTCCAAGTCGCCTCAAACCCGAAGAGATGGTGGATTGGAACCCAGAAGATTTACTCTATGCACCCATTCGACTGGCAGACGGTCGCATCGTGGGAGTCGTGAGCATTGATGACCCTGCAGATGGAAAGCGCCCCACAAGAGAATCTTTGGTACCATTGGAACTGTTCCTATATCATGTGGCGGTTGCCATCGAAAATGCCAAACTAATTCAGCAACTCAAAGAGTACTCTGAACACCTAGAAGAGAAAGTAGAAGAGAGAACTCAAAAACTGAAGGAGACTCAAGAGCGCCTGATTAAAGCGGAACGACTAGCCACGATTGGGCACGTTGCGGCGATGGTTGGCCATGACTTACGCAACCCTCTGACAGGCATTAACGGCGCTGCATACTATCTGAAAACTAGGCCTGCCTTGAAGAGGAGCAAGAAGGTTATGGAGATGTTGGAGCTCATCGAGAAAGACGTAGAATATTCAAACAAAATCATCACTGATCTGTTGGAATATTCCAGAGAAATACGGCTTGAACTGACAGAAACCAATCCAAAATCAATCATAAAAGAAACGTTGACTATGATCACGATTCCACAGAATGTGCATGTCTTGGACCTGACTCATGACGAGCCAGCTTTTAAAATCGACATGGAAAGAATGAGAAGAGTCTTCGTTAATCTTGTCAGAAACGCCATTGACGCCATGCCA
>JBGPAV010000118.1:0-3532 GCA_041480925.1 Bathyarchaeia archaeon
GCTCATTAACTTGACCGCCTTTTTCGCTCCGCCAATCAGTATGAAAGTACAGTTGGCCTTCTTACCGATGTTCTCTACTATTTCACTCTCACGTGATTCCACCGTGGTTTGGGAAAAATTCATTCCAATTCCATCGCGCGCAAAGAGCCTTCGCCATATCTGGCATAACAAAAAACGTTAAGAAGCTAAGTGCGCGTAGCAATAATCCTAATATGCGAGTCTCCACAAAAGACTTTTCCCGAGTTCAAGGAGAGAAAGGAGATGCGACTGTTTTCCTTTGCATTATTAGCCTTACTGTTTTTGAACATAGTGGTCTTGGCGTTTGAAATTCGCCCAGTCAGCTAATGGACAGGGACTGTTTACATCAGAGCTGACGGTTCAGTTGATCCTTATGATGCGCCAATCGGACATGACCGCAGAACATTACCTACACGCTTAGCGAGGACATCTCTGGACAGATTATTGTAGAGAAGAATAACATAGTTTTTTGACGGCGCAGGTTTCACTGTTGGCAATACACACGGAGTACTCAGAGGTGTAGACATCTCCGGCACAGACTTTACCCAAGGCTTCTGCATGATAACCATCCCGAACGCAATTGTCCAAACCATGTGGCAAAACAACTTCACCATAATCATAGATGGCAATCCATGTCAATTCAGAAACTGGACAGACGCAGAAAACACGTACATATACGTCAACTACACCCATTCAGAACACGAGATTACAGTGATCCCAGAGTTCCCGTCGATCATCATTGTGCCAGCATTCATGCTCGCAACTCTATTGCTGGTCATAGTCTACAGAGAAAAACGTCCCAAACTCTCCAAAAGATAGAAAAAGGGGGGTTCGCGGAGATTTATTGAACACGAAACTATCGTAAAGCAGTTCAAGCTACTTCTTCAAAAAGCTTCAGAAGTTGTTGTTACCAAGAGCGTATAATAGTAGCTTCTGAAAAGCTCAAGCCGCTTCTCCGAAAAACAACCGCGTCTCTCCCATCGTCTTGACATCCAACGCTTTCACTTTTGCCACCATCGGAAAATCCCTTACGACCCTGCCGAGCACCAGGCAATAGTGCGGCGCCAAATCCCTCGCAATCGACTTAACCGTCTCAACATCAACACGTGCCGCTCTAGAAACCACATCCAAATCATGCTCATTCGTAAAATTGAACAGGAAAATGTTGTCCGCTTGACGGTAAATGTTCTCTTTAATCGTGTCAGGTTGGTTCGTGACAAACGTGGTGAAGATTCCCAAATGCCTCATTCGCGTGACAATGTCATCCCAGTAAGTCTCGCGCAAATACAAATGCGCTTCTTCAGCAAACAGGAAGGCAGCCTTCAGCTTCCAAGCCGTCAGCAGCTCGACAAGCTTGCCAAGCACGTACTCAACCACAATCTGTCTGTCTATCGCGCCCGTATTCCGAAGGTTAACCACAACAGCGCCGCCGTGTTCTTTAGCTTTGAATATGCAATCCTCAAGAGCCGCGGCCTCAGCGACGTTATCCGTGAAAAACCCAGAATTAACCAAAGCATAAAAACGTGAAGCCAAAGCATCACGAACATGCTGATTACAGTTCCAATCTCTGATAGCTTCACCCAAATTATGCAAAGTAAGCATGTCCTTCTCTTGCAAAGACTTCCAAACACGCCTGAACTCTCGAGCCGAAGTGCCAGGCAAGTGCAAAGCATGAACAAGAATTCCTAGCACTACATGCAAGTTAAGCTGTTTCAAAGCCACCTTAAAGTTCTGTCCAGGCGCCAAAACATGCACCTTATCATAATATCCGTTTCTCTTTCCATCACCTGTCATTCCAAGACTCAGATACTCACCATTCAGATCGAAAACAACAACCGTCGCTTTGTACCCAACAAGGTTCAACATGAGAAGTTTGGACAAATGGGATTTTCCTGTTCCCTTTTTTCCGCTGATAATATTCAAACCGCCATCCAAAGCTGAAGCATCAATCGTCAGTAAAGAAGCATCTTTCGTTCCACCTAGCACAATTGGGAGTTTGCCGTCAACTCTTGCAAGTTTCAGCAAAGTAGGCACACTAAGTTTCTTAATTGCAGACTGCGATCGTGAAGGAAGCCAAGGACTACTAGGGCTCAAATTATCATTCTCTACTGTTGCACGAATTTTGCAGACCAGCAAAATCGCGTCTTGAATGTACGTGATATGAGGTGCAATTTCCAACGGATCGAAGTCCTCACCCTGTACAACTTCGCCGCCGTCAGGCAGACTTCGCAACAGTTCCTCAAGGACGCCTGGGACACTCGCAAACTGCACATCAATAACCTGCACGATCAAGGCCTTTCCAGCCTCAGAATCTTCAACCAGTAAGTAATCGCCTTTCTCTGCGCTCTCATTCGGAAAACTCAAAACTTGCAAGATGTTGCCTTCTTTCTTGTACAGTTTCATGAGCAAACCTCTCCGCGGCTAAAAGGACCAAACAAGACGCTATGCATGTCCGGCCTGCTAACTAACCTAAACCCATGTCTACGTACAGCAAAGTGCTGCATCGCGATGACTTCATTCGCCGTGAAAGTACAGAGAATATGTGCTAACCTCAAAGTTTCAGGGTAACCTTGTGACAATGCGTCATTCACTAGCAGTTTTTCAATGCTCCAGATCCTGTGTTCAAAAATGACCTCTCTATCAATGTCTAACCTAAACGCGTAATTCCCGTGAGCCAGCTTAGCCACGTAGACATCGCCCAGCAAAACAGTCGGCGGCTTAGACTTCAGTCCATCCATTCCAATCAAGAAAGGCGGCTTATGCTCAAAAGGCAGATCTGTTATCAAACGTCCATTAACTCTCAGAGTTGTCATTTTTGAAAAAGCCAAGACTGTGCTTCCGCGAGATCTCGCAGCTGACAGGATATCCTTTAAAAGGTGAATCGGTGTGTCTGGGGTTCCAGCAGTCAAAGAGCCATCGAGAAGAACAATGCCTTCGTTCAGTGTTTTGGCAAGCATCAGTTGCAGCCATCTCTCAAGCAAACATGCGATGCGTGTAGGCATTTGCAGCAGACTCGGTGAACCATAACGATTCTTACATAAAGGTGAGTCAAAATATGCTTTCTCAAGAGATCTGTAGACTTCCTGCTTGTTCTCCTCAGTTATGTGGAAGATGAAGGGTCCAAGCCGCGTGTACCTGTAATTCCTGTTCTGTCTCCAAACTGTTGCACCTCTCACAGCCAGAAGTATGCCTGAACTAGTTTCGCCTATTTTCATGGTAGAAGTGTCTACAGCCGCAACAGTGGTTCCTGCAAGTCGCGGCTTAAGCGAAATAGGCGGCATCCTGAATCTTGCAGCTTGCGTATGTGACTCTATATTGAAAGCTTGTTGAAAATCCTGTTGATTTAGCTGAATAGTTTTCACTTGAGAGCATGTTAATGATTGGAGGCTTGTTTCAATAAACCGTCTGGGCAGTATTGTGTCCATGGTTGATTGTGGAAAGTTATATTTTGGTGTTGTTGTAATACTATGTTGTTGAATCACCAAGATTCACCAATAGCCAATAGTCTATGGAA
>JBGPAV010000119.1:0-3528 GCA_041480925.1 Bathyarchaeia archaeon
ACCAGAACCAGCTGGAACAAGGGCAATTAGCTCAGCTTACAACCGCTTTGCGACAGCAGATGCTCAAAGAAATCCGCGAAAACCAACCTGAAAAAAGTATAAACTCCTGCTCGGCGAGAAGCAGCCCGGGAGAGATTCGAACTCCCGTCGGTGAGTCCAAAGCCCGCTGTGTTCTCGAAGACATCGCGACGCTTGAATTGTCTTTCGCCACTGAGGGTATATCGTAGATAACAAAAGCTGGGCTTGGTTTAAGACTTCGGCAGATGTCGCCTTTCCTGACCGATTTGTGTGTCCTCGCAGGCAAAATACTCTGGTACGCGTTTTTCTTCAATCTGGGCCTTCACGCGGTCTCCCTCATAGGTGACCCTGATTCAGCGATTGAGTAACCCTCTTCCTTTCTTATCGTGTAAATCACGTCTGCCACGTCCACGATTTCAGGATGATGAGTGATTATCAGCATTTGAGGTATTATCCTGCCGCCTTCCCTGAAAAAGGAGCTCAGAATATTCACCAACTCCTTCCGTCTTTCCTCGTCTAAATGGGTTGTAGGCTCGTCCATTATAATGGTCTCAACCCTTCCTGACAGCACTTGGGCTATGGCCAGTCTAAGGGCGATGGCCAGAGCGACGCGTTCTCCGCCGCTTATCTGATCAATCTGCTGTTCTCCGCTAGGCCCTAGGGCAGCGATGTTATAGTCATCATCGATTTTAATGTCAGAATAGGCTAGATTGAACCTCTCAAAAAGATCCTGCGTGGCTCTCTCAAGCAAAGGCCTCGCTCTGGCCCTGATCATCTTTTGAACGCCATCCTTGCCATAAGCAGTCCTAATCTTATTCAAAAGCCTAATGAAACCATCAACAGTCTGCTTTTCCTTCTCCTTATCCTTAAGCGCCTCCAGTTTTCTGTCGCATTCTGCGGATTCATTGTCTGCTGCTTTCTTTTGAGCGACTATTCCGCTGATTTCTTCCTTCAGATCGCTTTTGCGGCTTTTTGCGGTCTCAAGCTCGGTTTCTTTTTGTCGGTGCTCTTCTTCATCATAAGCTAGTTTCCCGATGGCCTCGTTTGTTTCGCCGAGCTTCTGTTCTTTTCCGCGCAGATCTTGTCTCGTTCGCTCTACACTCAGTTCAAGCCCAGATCTGCGCTTTGCTATCGTTATGTTTTGGTCATACTCTTGTTTCTTCAGTCTCAACGATGCCAGTTCTTTTTCAGGTTTCTCAGGCTCATAACCCAGACTGGACACAGCTTCCTTCAAATGCTTAGATACGCCTTCCAAGTTCGCTAAGACAGGTTCCATCTCAACATTGATTTCCTCTCGAGATGACAGTTTCGACAGTTCACGTTTGGCAGATTCAAATTCATGATAGGCTTCCTTTAGTCCACTTTTTTCAGTTTCAAGTTTTGCCAGCTCTTCATCAAGTTTTTTCAGAGTCTCAGCCTGTTTTTCGAGTCTTTTTGCATCGGTTTTTTGTTCTGCCAGTTTTGTCTTTGCCTCTTTTAGTTCTTCGCTGATCCCGCTAATCTTGTCTGTGTCTAACGAATCTGCTTTTCGAAGTCTCTCATCCGCTTGTTTCTTGTTTTCAGCAGTTTCTTCCAGATCTGCTTTCAGTTTGCTCAACTCGCCCTCTATTGCGGTTTTCTCGGTACGGAATTTGTCCAAAAGCTTGGTCACACGATCTGCAGATAGGTCGGTCTCGCAAGTGGGGCACGTCACCACTTCAGCCTTTGAGGATCCAAGCTTCGAGATGCTATCCTCCAGCTCTTTCATCTTATTCGTCAATATTCCCATTTGTTTCTTGAAGTCATCGACTTTCGCGCCGAGTTCATCTGAAAGACCTTGAAACTCCTTTCTCTTGGTCTCGACCAGTGATTCAAAGTTCTCAATCGTGGCTTGATCGCTTAGGACCTTGGTCCACTTTGCCAACTCTTTCTCTAGCTCGTCGCTCTTTCTCTGCTCGCCCTTCTCAAGTTGCAGAACCTGCTTCCGAACATTTTCCAGAAGATCCTCCGCACCTTCTATCGTCTTTCGTTCAATGCTCTTCTCTTTCAGAAGCTTTTCTTTCTCCAAGTGAAGTCCATGATTTTCTTCATTTTCCCGCAGACTCTTCTCTAAACGATCTAGGTTGGCAAGTTTTTCTCTCATCCGTTCCAGCTGCAACTCAAGATTTTGCTTCTGCGAAAGGTAGGTCACGTACTCTTCTAAGAACTGAAGCTTGCTAACTTCGTCTTCCAAGCTCTTGATGCGTTCTTCAGCCCTGACTGCCGTGTCAACCTCGATCTGTTCGTTCTTTAGCTTCTCTTGGGCATTCTCAACATCCTTTTCAATGACACTTCTCTCTTTGTCCAGCCTGCCAAACGTCTTCTTGCTTTCTTTCAGTTGATCTAGAAGGGTTTGAAGACCACGGATACTTTTTTCAATTTCCCGCAATTCTTCATGCTTAGCTTGAAGTAATCCCTGTGATTCGCGGGAGGCAGCAATGTATTTCCGCTTATCAGCTTCTATCGTTGATTTTTGGGCTAGTTCTCCCTCAAGCCTCTTCGATGATCCTTCAAATTCATCAATGACAGATCGGATGTTTTCCCATGCCCTTTGAAGGTCTTCCACGCCAAGGAGTTTTGATATGAGTGTTTTTCTGTCGGCAGGTTTGGCGGTAACCAACTCCTCGATCTCGCCTTGCCGCACATAAATCGACTGCAAAAACATGCTCTTGTCTATGCCCAGTACTTTCTCAATCTCGGTAACGACCGCGTTTCCACCCTGCGCCAAGAGTGTTCTCTCACCGTTTTGCATGCGGTACAAGCTGCCCTTAGCTGACTTGTTCCGTTCCATCGACCATTCTGCAGCGTATTTGATGCCGCCTTCAATGAACTCAACCGCAACTCCACATTTCTTCGACTTCGCGTTGATGAGGTTCTCTTTTCTTCCTCGGTTGCTGTAATCGTTGAATAGTGCAAAGCTTATTGCGTCAAGTATCGAGGTCTTGCCTGCGCCATTGGGCCCTACAACCACGTTTATGCCATAACCCAGATCAAGCTCAGTAGTCTTATGGGAAATAAAATCATTCAGCTTAACTTTGTTCAGTATCATGCGGCATTGCTCCTTTGGAGACTTTTTTGAAGTATCCATCAGCGACATCTTTGGCTCCGTCCGTGTCGCCTTGTCTAAGGTACTTCAGCATTTCAACCGCGAGTTGAGCAACTTCTTTGTTCTTGAAGTAATCGCTCAAAACCTGATTTACGTTGAAGGAGCCAGGTTTCAGTTCAGGCAGCCTCATTTCGCTCTCTTCCATAACTGTCGGCCTAAACGTCAACACTTTGCCCACCAATGCCTCGCTCAGGGTTTGGTGAATCGCTTGTCTATCGATATTTTTTCCTTCAACACACACATGAACAACTGGCGATTTTTGACTGCCAGCTAAGCTTTCAACAAAAGTCTCCAACTCTTTCTTCAGATGCGCATAATTGAATGTGATTTCCATCTGAGGTCTGATACGTTCAAGATTGACGTTAGTCACTTTGGCTTCGTCTTCA
>JBGPAV010000120.1:0-3519 GCA_041480925.1 Bathyarchaeia archaeon
CCTGCCCAGTGTAGCGGTCTCTCTGCTTGTCCAAATAACCATATCCTGTGCCAAGCACTCTGCCAGCTTCTTCAGCAATGTGTACAGCTCCCTTGTCAGGCGCTATAACAAAAAAATCACTAAACCCTCTATTCTTAAAGTATTCTGCAAGTAATGGGATGGCTGAAACGCTTTTTGCTGGAAAAGGCAACCTGTCCAGAACCTTCTGTTGATGCACATTAACCGTAACCAAGGCATCCACACCCGCAACCTTCAACATGCTTGCTATTGTCTCAATGCTTACGGCTTCGCCTTGCAGGAAAGCTTTGTCCTGACGTGCATACGCGAGATATGGCACAACAGCCGTGATCTTCTTTGCACCGCTCCTTTTGGCGGCGTCAGCCATCAGCGCAAGCTGAATCATTCTGGAGTCTTGAGGAGGGCTAGTTGTCTGCACTATGGCGACTTCGTCACGCACGTCTCCTTCAAGGCGGACATAGGATTCGCCGTCTGGAAAAATCTTGAAAGCCACATTCACTTTCTGCGCGCCAAGAATCCCTGCAATATTTTCTCCTAAGTGCTGGGATGCTGGTCCAAGAATTATCTTCATTCTTTCTCGCCGTTTCAGCATGTCGCCTGTTGCGCTTTTATGTTTTCCCAGATTTCTGTTGTTGGTCCAGAAGCTCTTTGGCTCTGTCCATGCGTATCTTTCTTTCCTGAACCATTTTTTCGGCCACTAGATCTATCAGGTCGCCTGTTGCGCCTGCTGCCACTGCTATGTTTCTTGCATGAAGCGACATGTGACCTCGCTGTATTCCCTCACCCGCTAAAGCTATCAGCGCACCCAAGTTTTGAGCAAGACCTACCGCCGCCAAGACCTCGCCAAACTCATTCGCCGATTTTACGCCCAAAATTTTAACCGTGATTTTTGCTATTGGATGAGTGCGTACCGCTCCACCTATCAGGCCGACAGCCATTGGCAACTCTATTGAGCCGACAAGGTCACCGTTTTCGTTTTTCTCCCAAGCAGACAGCGAAGTGTAACGTCCATCTTTTACCGCATAAGCGTGAGCCCCAGCTTCGACTGCTCGATGGTCATTGCAGGTAGCGAGTATAACGGCGATTATGCCATTCATGATGCCCTTGTTATGCGTTGCCGCTCGATACGGATCCGCTGCAGCGAACGCATAAGCATTTACTATGCCATCAACAACTTCTTCACCGCCGACTGCTTCCTTTGGCACAGTACAACATGCTCTAACCAAGCGTTTCGTGGCAAGATTCGAAATGATACGCAGGCAAACTTTTCCTTTTGCTATACGCTCCACAGTCGGAGCTACAGCCTCGAGCATAGTGTTCACAGCGTTTGGACCCATCGCGTCACGACAATCAACATGTAGCTCAACAATAAGCATGAGTCCCTGTGTTGTGTTAATCACCTTCGCATCCAAGCCTTTGGCTCCGCCACCAGCTGAAATCAACATAGGATCCTGCTCATCTGCCTTCTTCAAAATCTCCTCCCTGGCCTGGATCACTCGCATTTTAGCAGCATAAGGATCTTTCACGTTTACGACTTGAATTTGGCCAATCATTATCGGCGACGTGCTGCTCGTGAAGAAACCTCCACCATCTCTAACCATCTTCGCAGCATAGCTAGCTGCAGCAACAACAGAAGGCTCTTCAATCGCCATAGGAATCAAATAGTCACGATTGTTTATGAGGAAGTTCACTCCTATGCCAAGAGGCATCGGAATAGCACCGACCACGTTTTCTATCATGCGATCAGCAAGATCCAGAGGAAGCGAACCACTATTCTGCAACAAAGCACATTCTTCGTCAGTTAATCCAGCGAAATCCTTTATGAATCGTAAACGATCTTTTGGATTCAATTTATAGAAGTTTGATATCGAAGACGACTTGTTCATACGATCACAACTTCTACTATTCATAAGCGGGACATAAAAAAGCTTTCAATCCCCAAACCAAATTCCCTAGGGCTCAGAAACCACCATGTACGCCATCAACAAGACTTTCGAAGCTTCAGCACGACAATACACGCATGCTGACAAGTCATTTTAACCGATTGCTGATGGCTTAGTCCAAATCGGGTCGGTTGCCACTGATCCCAACTGCAATGTTAATGGTGACATCAACAGTGACAACCCATTGATGTCTTCGACATCGCAGTCGTTGCTTTACACTTCGGAGAAACAGGATAGTCCATTTTCTGTTTTTGAGTTACGTTTGGTTTGATTCCGTCCGTGCCCAACGTCCGTCTCATTCAATCGGTTGTTCTTCCTAGCCTATCCTTTGGCGAATTCTGAAACAATTCCAACTCTGGTTCAAGGCATACAGGGATGGAATCCTCGAAAGCGCCGTATTGTTAGCCGCCTCGTCCACGCAGAACAACAACCGTAGTATTAGGGAACTACCAGCGTTCTCGTTTGCTCTGTGAGCTAAGGAAGCATCTAGGCAAAGATAATCGTCGAATGACAGAACAAGAATAGATAGGGACGCTGGAAACAAAGGGAAAAGGAAGTGGGATACTAGTTGTACCTCACTTGTATGTCGAATGGTTTGCTTCCACTTGCTTCTGGTGTCGCTTGAATCTCATACGACATTCTCAAGTAGTTGCCAGCGTTCAGAGAACCACTGTACGTGTCTGCAGCATTCGTCAAAGTCAATGTGTCAACGAAAGCCCATGTGCCAGTTGAGTTCGAGTATATGTGTATGTTGGCCGTGTCAAAGTCGCTGGCTGAAAGCGCGGTTGTTATGCTTAGTTGTATGTTGAATGATCCTGTGCTGTTAGCATTCTTCAAGAAAAGCACCTCTGTAAGGTTCAAAAGCGTTCCATTCTCAGCGTTCAAAGTCATTGAAACGGTGCTGCCGGTAATTGTTGTGCCTGTCGGTGCATCTCCACCCAGTATCCAAAGCATCTTTGCATTGGTGATATTGATAGAGCCGTCGATGTACATGTATCTGTATGTTTCAGCAGCAACTGTGGCTATAAGCAAAGAAGTTGCCAGCAATGTCACTAGCTTCAGCGTCTTCTTGTAGTTCACGTTCATTTACTGTTTCACCTCCTTCTTGCGTCTTTTTTCCTTCAGAGTATCGATCCATATTTTTGCCAGCACGTACACGCTTACACCAAGAACTAGCACACAGGCTAGACCGAGTCCTATGGCAGAAACCACGAAGGTCGCTTGGCCCCATGTAGGTTTCAGCGATGCATACACGGTTGCGCCTGTTATGGCTGCGCCTGATCCTAACCCAACGTACCACCATTTCGGTTTGAAGAAAATGTACGTGCCTACTCCCACCACAAACGTGTCGAAAGCAACAATACCGATGAATGTAGCCTCCCATGACACCTGCGGAACCATCACCAGTGGGTGAACGGCGATTTCCGCGTAGTTGGCTATGAAGAATGCGGATAGTGTCATCGCTGGAAACGTCACTGTGAACATTATGACTTTTGCATAGTTCAGCAGTTTCTTGACTATTCCTAGATATGCGTTGACGGCGACAATGTTTGCCAAA
>JBGPAV010000121.1:0-3506 GCA_041480925.1 Bathyarchaeia archaeon
ATCTTGCGTATCTTTTCTTGGTTAATCTCTTCCTTGCCACTTCCAAGTGGATGATCCGAGAAAACTGCACACACATCTTTGATGTCTTTTTCCTCCATCCCGAGGACAACCATATCTGAAGAATACCAACTGTAAGGTAAGAGTCTAAACTGCTGACCACATTCTTCAAGAATGTGAATGTCTGTTTTTGGAAGATCCATTATGAATTGAGCTTTGGACAATATCATATACTCTAAACCAATCGTGTACAAGCAGTCTCTGCTTCGCTCAAAAGATTCTTTAACCTCGATTTTATGGCGCAGATCTATAGAATCGCAAAAAACATCCAAAACTGTGACGGAGGGAAAACCTTCTTTGGTTATGCCGTTTATCGTGCGAACTCGGTATCTTTGACCCTGTCTCATGGCGTTGAAAATCGCGTCTGCCTTTGTCTTAAAAAACTTGAACTGTGTTCCAAAAGCTTTGTCCAAGTTTAGCAGAAGCTTGACAAAGTTTGAACCTTGATTCTTAGGAATAATGAAATCTGTGTCCTTTATGCTTCGTGACAAGGCACCCTTGCCATTGGAATGCTCGCAGTGAACTTTCATCGCCCCACCGCCGAACAGCAGTGCAGGAAGGGGCTTGCCGTTGACTTGCTTGTCATAGGCTTGCGGATATATCTTGTGAATCTCATTTGCCTTTTGAGAGGCCCAAATCATCGCTATGGCCGCGCGCATCGGAAAGTATTCCAGATCAATGTACGATGGTAAACCAAGTTCACTCATCATCTTTTTGATGTCTACGAGTGACGTTAAAGGCAGATCAACCTCGTACTTTGCACCATCTACCTCTTGATAAAGTACAGCTTTGTTTGACGCAGGCTTGACGGGCCCAGTGGCATCTTCTTTCAAACTCATTCTCCCTCAAAGGCTGTAGTGCTCTCAATGATCGATGGTTACGTTATTGATGGTGTTATACCAGTTTGCAATATTTAAGATTGAACGTCACCAAGAAAAAGAGTGTTGTCCTGCCTGTTACGTTCAATATACCGAATACTACTTGAAGCATTATACATATATTCTAGTGTGTGACCAGAAAAAACGTGATGTCTTGGAGAGACTCTTTTGAGTGAAGAACAGAAAGAACAACAAGAAACAAACGAGCAAATCGAGAAACTAGTACATGATTTGGAAAACGAGAAAAAGCGTTCGGAAGAATACTTGACGCGATTGAAGTATGCACAGGCAGACATTGAAAACCTCAAGAAGAGATACGACCGTCAACTGGAAGAAGCAAAGAAATACGGCAATGAAAAACTGATCATCGAGCTACTGGAGATCATTGATGAATTGGAGATGGCTATAAAGTCAGGATGTTCTTCTGATTCCGCAGAAGCTGTAATTAATGGCGTTGAGATGACACTGAAGAAACTGGGAAAGATTCTTAAGAAAGAGGAAGTCTCTCCAATAGAGTGCATTGGCAAATGCTTTGATCCCTCAAAACATAATGCGGTCGCGAAGATCGAAAGAAATGATGTGGAGGGTTGCACTGTGATTGAGGAAGTAAGAAAAGGATACGTTATGAAGGGAAAAGTCATTAGACCGAGTATTGTAAAGATTTCAGTTAAGACACCATCAGATTCACAGGAGGAGAATAGTCAAAATGAGTAGTAGTGTGAAACTTGGAGAAAAAGTGTTAGGAATAGATCTTGGAACCACGAACTCTGCTGCGGCAATTTTTGAAGGCGGCCGAGCAACAGTGATTCCGAGTTCAGAAGGACCCACGATGGCTGGAAAAATGTTTCCGTCAGTTGTCGCCTTCACGAAAGATGGGCAACTACTGATAGGGGAAACAGCCAAAAGACAGACAACAGCCAACCCTGAAGGAACAATAATAGAAATAAAAAGAAAAATGGGCACAGACTACAAAGTCAACATTCAGGGAAAAGAATACACACCGCAGCAGATTTCCGCATTTATCCTTCAAAGAATAAAGAAAGACGCAGAAACATACCTAGGAGTTCCGATAAAAAAGGCCGTCATTACTGTTCCAGCTCATTTCAATGACAATCAGCGTCAAGCAACAAAAGACGCAGGAGAGATAGCTGGTTTTGAGGTTCAGAGAATCATAAATGAGCCCACAGCAGCCTGTCTCGCTTATGGCGTTGACAAACTGGAAAAGGAGATGAAGATACTAGTTTTCAGCTTCGGCGGTGGCACACATGACGTCACATTGATGGATTTCGGCAAAGGAGTCTTTCAAGTACTATCAACAAGTGGAGACACGCAAATCGGCGGAACAGATCTCGACAGAGCCGTAATGGATTATGTGATTGACGAGTTCAAACGACAAACAGGCGTTGATCTTCTCAATGACAAAATGGCGATGTCGAGGCTGAAGGAGGCTTCTGAGAAAGCCAAGATAGAATTGTCAACGATGCTCACGACAGACATCGATCTGCCTTTCATATACTCTGACGCCTCAGGACCCAAGCATCTGCACCTGACATTGACCAGAACAAAGCTGGAGTCGCTGGCCCAGCCTATAGTGCAGAAAACGGAAAAAACCCTTGTGAAAGCTCTTGAAGATGCGAAGCTGACGCCGAGAGACATAGACAAGATCATTTTGATAGGCGGAATGACCAGAATGCCCTACATCCAGAAGTTTGTGGAGCAGATAATGGGCAAACCAGTCGAAAGAGGCGTAGACCCAATGGAATGTGTCGCAATAGGCGCCGCTATACAGGGTGCAGTGCTCACTGGAGAAGTTAAGGATCTGCTGCTGTTGGATGTTACACCACTGTCGCTCGGTGTTGAAACACTTGGCCGCATATTCACGAAAGTAATTGAAAGAAATACGACTATTCCGACAAGAAGAAGCCAGATTTTCACGACTGCGGCAGACTTCCAAACTGCGGTAACAATTCGTGTGCTTCAGGGAGAGAGAGCCATGGCGCCGGATAACGTCCCTTTGGGTGTGTTCAATCTTGAGAATATACCTCCAGCACCAAGAGGTGTTCCTCAAATCGAGGTTACGTTTGACATAGACGCTAACGGGATACTGAATGTGACTGCTAAGGATTTGGGCACTGGTAAGGAAGCGAAGATCACGATTACCGCTTCTACAAAGCTGTCTAAGGAAGAAAAGGAGAGAATGGTGAAAGATGCGGAGCAGTTTACTGAGCAGGACAAGAAGAAAAGAGAAGATGCTGAACTCAGAAACAACGCGGACAGCCTCATATACACATCTGAAAAGACCAAGAAAGATCTAGCGGAGAAACTCACTGAAGACCAGAAAACGAAGATAGACACCGCGGTTACTGCGCTAAAAGACGCTCTCTCAAGCACTGAGCTAGAGAAAATAAGGGCAAAATCAGAAGAATTAACCAAGATACTCCAAGAAGTTGGAACTGCAGTCTATCAGCAAGCAGCCTCTGATTACGCTAAACAAAAAGGACAACCAGCACAGGACGCTCCACCGCCCAACGGTGACAAAGTGGTCGATTCAGAAGACTACAAAGTGAAATA
>JBGPAV010000122.1:0-3483 GCA_041480925.1 Bathyarchaeia archaeon
CACTAACCCTACTTCTATCAGCGGGTTGACGTATTCTCCGATTATGGTTTCTTGACTGTGACAGTATCCTAGTTTCTTGAGTTCCTGCTGAAGCTCAGATATCGCGTATTCTCCTCTTATGAGTGTCTTGAGTATTTGCATGCGTCTCTTGTTTTTCATTGTGTTAAGCAGATGATTTGTGAAACTTGGATCCTGCATTATCTTATGCAGCTGTCTAAACTCGTTCTTCAGCTTCCACACTTTGCAGTCTGCTACACATTCCAGCATTGACAGCGGTTTGCAGTTTTGGCACCTCTGCTCCAGTTTCTTCGCCGTCTCTGCTAGGCTCGCTTGTTCTACTGCCCCGTTCTTGGTGTTTAGGTAGGTTTCAGCATTTACCATGGTGAGCATCCTCGGCGCATGTCATGGCAGGTGAGGAGAAAGGAGTGCTAGTCTCCTTTTCGGAAGGCTGCTTGTTCACGTGCCCGTCATGACATACGTCATATTAATATGACATACGTCATCCTTATATATTTTTCCCACAGAACAATACAGCTAGTGAGCAAACATTGATAATTCCATGTGAAGTGGCCGTAAAATCCGTCATACCTGCAGTGAAGGCGTTAATGGCAAAAGATCTCGTTGAGAAACATGGGTTTAGACAGGACCAGGTGGCTGAAATTCTCGGGATATCCCAATCAGCCGTAAGCAGGTATCAAGGCATGACGCGGGGACATGCGATCAAGGTCGAAGACATCCAACAGATACAACCCATCATAGACAATCTGATCGAAATACTAATCGGCAAAGCCTACCCGAGAGAAGAGTTGCTGAACACGTTCTGTCAAGCCTGCGTTGTGATACGACGTACGCGACTAATGTGTCAATTATGCCGAAAATCAGATCCTCGTATTGAAATAACTGAATGTAACTTCTGTGTCCGACTTTAGAAATGGTTTGGGAGATGAAGAAATGTCTTCATTTGATGAGAAAGCGGTTCTTGACATCTTGGAGAAAGTGAGCAAGAGCGTCGTCAACATTAGTATTGTCAAGCTCGTCCACCACATGTTCTATCAAGCGGTTCCCGTTCAGGGAATGGGTTCAGGCACGATAATAGACCCGAAAGGCTACGTACTAACCAACAATCACGTTGTCGGCGGAGCCGAAAAAATCGGCGTAATCCTTTGGAATGGTGAAGTCTTGCATGGTAAGCTGATTGGCTCGTGTGCCGTTCATGACACTGCGGTTGTGAAAGTTGATCGAAAAGATCTTCCAGTCGCGGAGCTTGGAGACTCAGACAAGCTAAGAGTAGGTCAAAGAGTCTACGCTATCGGTAACCCGTTCGGGCTGGCTGGCGGCCCATCAATAACTTCAGGCGTGATAAGCGCTGTGAACAGAACTATTGAGTCGCAAAGAGGACTCTTAGAGAACCTTGTTCAAACAGACGCCGCAATAAACCCCGGCAACAGCGGCGGCCCACTCGTAGATCTTGACGGAAAAGTGATTGCCATAAACACCGCGATAATACCCTATGCACAGGGAATCGGTTTTGCCATTCCGATAAATTCTGCCAAAAGATGCACAGGCGAAACGATTCGCGAGGGCGTTTTTGCCCGACCTTGGCTCGGAATAGTCGGTTTAAGCGTCACTGAGGAGATAGCTCGATACTATCAGCTGCCTCTTGAAAAAGGAGTGTTCGTGACTAAGATCGCGAGAGCAAGTCCAGCAGAGCGATCGGGAATCGAAGCCAGTGACATGATTTTGAGACTGGACAACGCTCCAATCTATAGCATTGAAGATTTGCTGAATGAGATTCACAACAGAAAGATCGGAGACAAAGCCAAAATCACCGTGTATCGCAAAGGCCGAGAGCAAAGCTTTGAAGTCGCTTTGAGCCAAATGCCATAAGCAGCAATGATCTATTGTACATGAGTAGAATGGCTATGACTGAGAAGATCGAGGGAAGACCTAATCTTTCGATATTGGCTTTGATTTCATTCATCATTTCTTTCCTGATCGCCAGAACATTCACAAGCTTGTCCCCAAAAACTGTCATGGTGGTCAGCGGCCTTCACATTCATCATTTCTGGTACGGGTTAATCATGCTTGCAGTCGGCGGCTGGCTCGGCATCAGCTACCACAATGAGAGCCTGGACCGCGTAGCCGCAGTTCTCTTTGGCGCAGGCGGCGGTCTACTAGGAGACGAAGTTGGATTGCTTCTCACTTTTGGAGACTACTGGAACGGAATCACGTACACTTTTCTGATAGTTTTTACAGCTTTCGCGTCAACACTGATCTTGCTCTTCAAATACTTCAAAACCATTCGTTCAGAGTTCACCGGATTCCTACGCAGCAACGCCAGTTTTTACGTGAGTGTTTTTCTGGCAGCTGTGTCAATATCCTTCATTCTTGGAACAGACGACATAATAATCGCTGCTGTTTCAAGCATCACAACAATAGTCGCCTTGATAATTATCTGCGTCTACCTCGCCCAACACTTTCGCAAGAGACACTGACCAGAACGCATTGCCTATTTATCTAAACGTTTAATACCTCTATTTTTCAAACTAGAATACGGTGAATCATGGCCAATATTGTTGAAGCCAACGCATTAAGCTGGACTCAGGAAGTTTTAAAGTCAAACATGCTCACCGTTGTCTATTTCTGGCATGAACAATGCCCCTGGTGCATAAGGCTTAACCCATTATTCAACGACGTCACTGAGCTATACCGCGAGAAGATAAAATTCGTCAAATTCAACGTTCTAGCAGCACCTGAGA
The DNA here is from genome assembly GCA_041480925.1 of Bathyarchaeia archaeon. GTDB lineage: Archaea > Thermoproteota > Bathyarchaeia > Bathyarchaeales > Bathycorpusculaceae > JBGPAV01. The sequence goes on from JBGPAV010000122.1 coordinate 2,760, forward strand.
ACAAAGAGTTAGCTTCTAACCTAGGAGTAATGGGGACACCCACACTGATGTTCTTCTGTCAAGGCAGATCAATAGGGCAAACTGTAAGCTTCATGTCGAAGGAGGATTTGATCAAAGTGATGGATGAAATGCTTGAAAGATCTAAACACTGTCTTTTGCAGAGCACAGATCTGAAGAACTATGTTGTCTAACTCTTTAATGCCGTATTAAGATGAGGCTGTTCATTTGAGCAGTGAAGCTTTGAAACAGATTTTATCGAAGTTCCGAACTGTGGCTATTGTCGGCTTGTCCAGAGACCCCTCAAAAGACAGCTATCAAGTGGCCGAGTATCTGAAGAAGCATGGCTTCAAAATAGTGCCTGTCAATCCCTTTGTAGAAGAGGTTCTAGGCGAGAAGAGCTATAGAAGCCTACTTGAAATGCCTGTAGACGTTCAAAAAAGCTTGGAAATTGTGAACATTTTTAGACCTTCTGCAGACATTTCAACCATCGTCGACCAGGCTGTTCAGTTAAGAAGACAACACGGCGTTCCACACGTGATTTGGATGCAACTTGGAATAACGAATAAGGAAGCTGCGGAAAAGGCGCAAGAAACAGGCTTAACCGTTGTTATGAACAGGTGTATGAAAATCGAACATCACAGCTTGATTGAAGGCTAAGCTATTCCTCCAACAATCAATGAAGCAATCGTGGCAACTACGACGATTGCCACAGTTTCGAGTAGCG
>JBGPAV010000123.1:0-3441 GCA_041480925.1 Bathyarchaeia archaeon
AGCAGTCACTCTTACACCATATTCATCATGTGTTGAACCTGTCACAATCACGTTATAGCCTTCACCAACCGACGGCATCGGCGGAATTTCTTCAAAACCAAAATAAGCCTTTTCTCCAGCTTTCGGTTTTCTGCGGTTTACAATCTGCAAAGCTTCTTTTGGCGGTACGGTGACTTGCTCTCGCATGTGAGCGACTATTTCATCAGCCAAAAGTATGACCGGTGTACGATAGTGCTCCGCCAGGTTGAAAGCTCTCACTGTCAACAGGAACATCTCTTGAACAGAGTTCGGTGAAAGCACAATAGCTGAGTAATCCCCATGTGTACCCCAACGAGACTGCATCACATCTCCCTGTCCACATTTAGTGGCCTGTCCCGTACTCGGTCCAGCCCTCTGAGCATCGACCACGACACATGGGGTTTCAGTCATGAACGCGTACCCTATGCCTTCCTGCATCAGACTGAAGCCTGGTCCAGAAGTTGCTGTCATAGATTTGGCGCCAGCCCAGCTGGCTCCCACTATTGCGCCTATAGAAGCCAATTCGTCTTCCATCTGGATGAATATGCCTCCGACCTGTGGGAGCCTCTTCGCCAAATGTTCAGCCATCTCACTGGATGGCGTTATAGGATAACCTGCAAAAAATCTGCATCCAGCAGCTATTGCTGCTTCCGCGCATGCTTCGTTTCCTTGCCAAAAGAAAGTATTAACTGTCTCATGCTTCTTCAAACGAGATTGCCTCTTAATGTCTTGAACTAAGGCTTGAAAGTCATTCCTAAAAGACTTTGCCTCAGAGAGCTAGAGTTTTCTTTGAGCTATGCTTTCTCGCAGATTCTTTAGGCACGTGTATTTGGAGACGCTTTCTCTGCAAATTTTGGCTGTCCACGTTTTCTAGAAGGTTAAGTCTTCTACTCATTAACCAGCCGTTTTTCGAGTTGTTTTCTCGGATAATACCCATGAATGTAGCCTCACTGCAAGGTGGAAATCAGAACCTAAAAGGTTTTATCTGTTCTTCATGAATCTTATGCTCTAAAAAGGGTTGGAAGAAAAATGGACGAGGAAATCGTTGACTATACTTTAGACTATGCACAGAGCAAAAAGATTGAATATGCTGAAGTTAGAGCGTTAAGCCAGGTGCAAGATAGGCTTGCGTTGCGAAACGGAATCTTAGAAGCCTACATGTCAGCTGTTGAAGACGGTTTTTGTGTACGGATAATCGCAAACGGCGGAATAGGTTTCGCGTCAACTAACAGGTGGTCGAAGGAAGAAGCAAAAGACATCGTGGATTTGGCTTTCAAGTATGCAAAAACGGCTGGAAGAAAGGACAAGCTGGTCTTTGCTGAAGAGAAGGGCATCAAAACAAAATGGGTTGTTGACCAAAAGAAAAAGATAGAGGATGTTTCTCCTGAAGAGAGAATCTCCACTCTGGGAGAGGTTGACAAAGCTTTAGCATCATGCGGTGTGAAAGTTGCCGCGACAATGACGCAGTGCACGATAGACTTGATAAGCAAGTATTTCGTCAATTCTGAAGGTTCAAAAATAACCTCTTTTGTGCCGAAAATAGGTCTCTTCTTCTACATTACAGTGGCTGAGCAGGGCAAGATGGAGCAAGCGTACAAGCAGTTCGGATACAGCGGCGGCTGGGAAGCCTTCAACATATTGAACGTGCCTGAAAAGATGGTTCATAATGCCAAAGTGCTTAAAGACGTGATAACGAAAGCGAAGACAGTGAAACCTGGAGACATGGATCTGATTTGCGGCCCAGAAGTCACAGGAATAGCCGCACACGAGTCTTGCGGGCATCCGATGGAAGGCGACAGAATCCTAGGAAGAGAAATGAGTCAAGCAGGGAGATCCTTCATCTACAAGGGCGGCCCGTACTGGATCGGCACAAGAATAGGCAGCGAAGTCGTTACTGTTGTGGATGATCCTACAGTAGAGCACAGCTACGGCTACTATGCGTATGATGACGAGGGTGTCAAGGCAAAGCGAAGGTATCTCTACAAGAACGGAATCATAAACGAGTTTTTGCACAACAGAGAATCTGCGGCAAAACTGAACACAAGAAGCAACGGCTCATCAAGATCTATCAACTATGACCGAGAAGCTATAGTGCGCATGGCAAACACGTTCGTTTTGCCAGGCGACATGACTGACGAAGAGCTCATTGAAGACGTGAAATACGGTGTCTACATGAAATCCTTCACCGAATGGAATATTGATGACAAACGTTTCAACCAGCGCTACGTTGGCAGAGAAGCCTATCTGATTGAGGATGGCGAGTTGAAGCATCCTGTTGCAAGGCCCATCATTGAGACGACAACACTGAAATTCTGGTCGGCTGTCGATGCAGTTTCCAAGAAAACCGAGTTTGAAGCTGCTACATGTGGAAAAGGTGACCCTGGTCAGGGTGTGCCAGTGTATACTGGTGGTCCCTGTATCAGACTTAGGAAGGTGTATGTGAGATGAGTGACATACTGAACAAGACTGAAGAAATAGTGAAGAAGGCGAAGAAACTCGGCGCAGACGAAGTCGTCGCAAAAACAACTTTTGGCAAATACCGGCAAGTGCGATTCAGCAACAACCAAGTTGACATCACCGTAGCGTGGAACGACTACGTCACAGATGTTGCTTTAGCATGGAAAAAACGCATTGTCGCGACACAGATACACAACTTCCAAGACACTGACGCAAACATCAATAAACTGCTAGAACTAGCCAAGGTTTCTGCAGAAAATCCGATGTTCGGAGGCTTTGCGAAAGGCAATTTCCGCTACGCTAAGAGCAAGGCAGACAAGAAGCTTGAGGATCTGGAAAGCCCAACTGAATACGTTTATGAAGGAATAGAAGCTGCAGAGAAAGAAGCAGGATCAAAAGTTGAGAGCGGCGGCATACTATTCACGAAGTACGAAGACGTTTACTTAGCCTCTTCCGAGGGACCAGTCGGCGCTGACAGCAGATCGGCAATCGAGTTCTCGATACGAGCGTTCACTGAGAGAGAAGCCTCAGGGCACGGCGTGGAATGCAGTTCAGGACTGAAGGATTTCAAACCTGCGCGAGCAGGCGCCAAAGCTGGCGAAATCGCAAAGCTGGCAAAGAACCCGAAAATAGGGGACGAAGGTGCCTATGACGTTATTTTTGATCCTCTCATTATGGGTTCTTCGCTAGGCGTTTGGGGTCAGATGGCGTCAGCCTTTAGCGTCATGATCCAACTGTCCGTGTTCGTCAACAGAATCGGGCAGAAGGTGGCTCCCGAAATAGTTACACTGAAAGATAATCCTGCTGCGTATTCGATGTCTAACAGAACTTTTGACGATGAAGGCGTTCCGACAAAGGAGACCACGATAATCGATCATGGGGTTCTCAAAGCTTATCTCCACAACGCGTCCACTGCAAAAATGTTCAAGACTGAGACAACAGGCAACGCTGGTTTGCCATACCCAA
>JBGPAV010000124.1:0-3425 GCA_041480925.1 Bathyarchaeia archaeon
AAACTTGCGATGCGAAGCCTGTGGGCGCAAAATCTATGGTAAACCCTACAAAGTCGTAATTGAAGGCGCTAAGCTGACGGTTTGTGACAACTGTTCCAAGCATGGTAAGCTTACTTGGGAAGACGAACCTAAACCAAAAACGGTGGTCAAACCCAAGGGACCGAAGCCATCCCTCTTGGTTCAGACAAGGAAGCTGCCAGACACGCCGGCTGGAACAACAGTGGAACTTGTGGAAGGCTATGATGCGGTTATAAGGCAGGCCAGGGAAAAACTGGGGCTCTCGCATGAAGATCTAGGTAAAAAGATGAATGAGAAAGTCTCAGTCCTGAGGAAAATCGAAACCAAGAAGATGACGCCGAACAACATGCTTGCCACGAAGTTGGAGCATATTCTCAAGATCAAACTTATAGTTCCAGCTTCTGAGGAGAAGATCAAAGTGCCTCCTTCAAAGATGATTAAACCCCTGAATCGTGAACTCACGTTGGGTGATTTGATACATCTGGGCAAAAAGGACAAGAAAGGCAAGGAGGACACGACCGAACGAAAGCAATCATAGTGCAGCGCCGAAGAAACTTTGAACCGTCGAGTTTGGACGAACTCAAAAGACTTGCAGAGTCAGCGGGATACGCCGTCGTCGACAAGATGGAGCAAACCAGACCGAGAGATGCCCGATACCAGATAGGACCAGGCAAAGTAGAAGAACTCACGCAGCTAGTTAAAGAAAAAGAGGCAAAAAAAGTCATTTTCGACAACCCCTTGAGCCCGTTGCAAGCCTACAATCTGGCCAAGGCCACGCATGTCGAGATCATAGACAGGTTTGAACTAATTCTGGAGATTTTCACAAAAAGAGCTACAACGACCGAAGCCCAAATGCAAATTGAACTTGCCAAATTACAACGAGACCTGTCCCGTGCGAAAGAAAAAATCAGACTGACAAAAAAAGGAGAGCAGCCGGGCTTCATGGGTCTTGGCTCCTATGAAGTGGACGTGTACTATGAGAGTGTGAAGAGGGAATTTCATGCTATTCGCCGGAGGCTGAAGAAGATGCGGGGCAAACGTGTCCTACACCGCCAGAGAAGAGCTGAACTAGGTTTTCCATCGATCTCTCTCGCAGGGTACACGAGCGCAGGTAAAAGCTCGCTTTTCAACGCGCTTACGGAAGAGCAAGTAATGGTCAATACGACTTTGTTTACGACGCTGTCGACCACAACTAGGCTTGTGGAATTTTTCAGAAAGAAGTTTTTGTTGACAGACACCGTTGGTTTCATAGATCGCTTGCCTTTGACGTTGATTGAGGCTTTTCACTCCACTCTGGAAGAAACGATTTATTCAGATCTTATTTTGCTCGTGGTTGACGCAAGCGAACCGTCAGATGTGATTGAGAAGAAACTTGCAGTGTGTTTAGAGACGATAGATCATATTGAGGCTTCAGGCGTTCCAGTCATAACGGTTCTCAACAAGATCGATTTGATGTCTGAAACAGAGATCCAGCAAAAACTTGACAGTCTAAGAGAAAAGGCGCCGAACCCAGTGCTAGTGTCTGCCCTACGGAAAGTCAATCTTGATCAACTGAAAAGAGAGGGTCTTAAGATCTTGGGAAACTATGTGCGAGCTTCATTTACCATTCCACTGTCAAATGAGACAATGTCCTTCATCTCATCGCTTTTCAAAGACGCTGACGTTAAAGACGTAAAGTACATGGAAAACTTGGCGGAAATAGTGTTTGAAGCTAGCCCGTCCGTTGCAGAGAAAGTTAGAAACCACGTCGAGAAATTCAATGGAAAATTCGTGAAGTGTTAGGAAGGCGGACTGTGTGCCGAAAGTTGTTGTCTTGAGATGGGGACACAGGCCTCAGAGAGACTCGAGATTAACAACGCATGTTGCGTTGGCTGCTCGAGCCTTGGGAGCGGACGGCCTCATACTTTCGGATACTGAGGATGCGGAGATCAAGAAAACTGTTGACAAGGTGATTAAGAACTGGGGTGGCTCATTCTTTTTTGAAATGGGAACGCCTTGGAAAAAAGCCGTCAGAGACTGGAAAGCAGATAGTGGCGTTGTAGTCCATTTGACTGTCTACGGAGAGAACATCGAAACAAGTAACGTTTTTGAGAGGATCAAGGGTTCGAACAGAAACGTGCTGGTTCTTGTGGGAAGCCAGAAAGTTCCTAAGGAGTTCTATTCGGCAGGCGTTTCGGATTATAATGTGGCTGTAGGTAATCAGCCTCACTCCGAGTGTGCGAGCTTGGCTGTTTTCTTGGATCGCTTTTTTGAAGGAAAAGCACTGAGACGAAATTTTGGTGATGCCAGACTCAGGATCATTCCTCAGAAGAGGGGGAAGAAGATCGTGGAAAACGGAAAGTTCTGATTCAGAGCGGAGAACGAAATTTAAATTAATGTTTAGAAATATATATTATAGAGAAACGTGGTACATAGTAGAAGCAAAAGGATCATCATGTTATCGAATGTTGATGGCGCGACACTGGTCAAGGTTGCACGAGCCTTAGGAGAAGACGATGCTGTTACGTTAGTCGACATTCTGAAAGATGCTGGAGAAATAACGGACGACGAAATCGCTAACAAGACAAGCATAAGGCTGAACTCTATTCGCAAGATTCTGTACAAGCTTTATGATCATTCTTTGGTGGGCTTGAGAAGGACGCGTGATCCGAAGACTGGGTGGTTCATATTCCATTGGAGGCTTCAGCCAGACCAGCTTGAAGGCTTCATACTCAGTCAGAAACGTCAGGTGTTTGAGAAGCTTGACTTGCGGCTGGCGTACGAGAAGAACCATGATTTCTTCTATTGTTATACGCCTGGATGTAAGCGGGTTCCGTTTGAGGATGCGATAGAACTGGTTTTCAAATGTCCGACTTGCGGTAAACCGTTGATGCATTACGCTAATGAAAGAATGCTTAATGCACTGTCGAAGAGGGTCGAACAGTTAAGGAAGGAGCTTGGTGAGTGATAGGCTTCCGTCGAGAGAACAGGCGATACAGTTTCTCAAGCAAAGCGGCTGCGCAGGAAACGTCGTAAGACACTGCGAAGCAGTAGCGGATCTTGCAGTAGAGATCGCGGAAGCATGCCACGACAAGGGTTTAGACGTTGACGTAGAACTTGTGCACGTGGGAGCGCTCCTGCATGACATAGGCAGATCCAAAACCCACAGCGTCCACCACGCCCTAATCGGCGCAAAAATAGCAGCATCGCTTAACATTCCAGACCCAGTAATCGCAATCATCAAGCGACACGTTGGCGGCGGAATAACCAGCAGAGAAGCAAAAAAGCTCGGATGGCCCAAAGACACATACATTCCACAAACACTTGAAGAAAAAATCGTCTCATATGCAGACAAGCTTATCGCGGGCTCAAGACGCATCCCAATAGAAAAAACTCTAGAGAACTTTTCTCAAGAACTGCCGCCTTCG
>JBGPAV010000125.1:0-3396 GCA_041480925.1 Bathyarchaeia archaeon
CAGTTTGCCATCGTTTGAGGGAGAAGGTGCATGGAGCGTATTGAAGAAATTTGTGAACTATTCCCGATCACCGCAAACAAGATTTTTCTGAATCATGCTGCTCAGGCTCCTTTGCCTAGCCAACTGTAGACGCTACTCATAGATACGTTCACGAAGTGTCAAACTCTGGATCTGTCTCTTCTGAATGGGATGATGGTGGCAAGCCTTTTTTCGCTCGCCTGATTGGAGCCAAAACTGAGGAAATAGCTTTCGTTGAAAGCACTTCTACTGGTTTGAACATAGCCGCAAATGCTTTACATTATCCTCATGGCTCAAAAATCGTCACCACCGATCTAGAATATCCTTCTGTGGTTTATCCGTGGCTTCGCAAAAGCTTGGGAGTCAAAGTTCAATACGTGAAAAATGTCAATGGAAAGATCTCGCTGGATGACATGGAGAAAGCTGTCGACGCCAAGACAGTGGCTGTAGCCATAAGTCACGTCGAATATGCTAACGGCTTCCGTCACAACCTGCGAATACTAAGCGAGATCGCGCACGAACACGACGCCTGTCTCATAGTTGACGGCTTTCAATCTGTTGGAACAATGCCCATAGACGTGAAAAGAGACGACGTGGACTTTCTAACAGCAGCCTGCCACAAGTGGCTTCTCAGCCCACCTAGCGCTGATTATCTCTATGTTAAAGAAGACCTCATCGAGAAACTTGAACCTCCGTTTGTAGGTTGGGCAAGCGTAGATCAAGAGGTTTTTGAGACAGCAGATTTCTGAAACATCCGAAACCTAAAGCTTGCAAAGACAGCATCCCGTTTTGAAGCAGGATCACCAAGCTCATTGAGTCTGGCTGGAGCTAGAGAATCAATGAAAATGCTGTTGGATTACGGAGTTGAGAACGTCAAGAAACGGATAATGAAGCTGACTGACCGCTTGATCAAAGCTGTAAAAGAAAAAGGATTCGAGCTTCAGACCCCAGAGGAAGAGCAGTGCCGCTCAGGAATAGTCAACATCAAAACATGCAAACCACAGAAAATCACTGAAAGACTTGCCAAGAAAGGCATAGTCGTTTCCGCTAGAACTAATGGGGGTTAAGGGTTTCACCGCATTTCTACAACACTGAAGCAGAAATTGACAAGTTGATGGCAGAAATCAAGCGATCAAGCTAAACCTGTCTTTCCAGTATCTTTTTCAACAAGCTTATTGCTGACCACGCTGCCAAAGCGCTTGTCTTGGGATTAGCTGGATGTGGCTCATTGGAGAATCTAAGCCACATGTCTCCATGCTTCCACTTTACGTTGACTTCATGAACGTTTCTGTCCACTTTCGGATCAGAGACAACTTGAACCTTCACTTCCACAGGCTTGACGGCTAGAGCCAGTCTGGCTGCAACGTTCATCTCTCTTGGAAAACGTTTGACTGCCTCCTTGGCATCTCCCTCATACACTGTTTTCTCTTCACGATTATCCATATCCAAAACTTTTGGATTCTTCCGCGTCGTCAAGGTAACATCAGTTACGCCAACCAGCGAAGCAGCATCGATTGCATCTATACCGCCAATGGCTCCTGAAGGCACATGAAGCCTGCTACTTTGGACATCAAGATCCAAAAGTGCCCCAACGCTCATCACAATAAGATCTATATCGGCACCTAATACCTTGCCCACGTATTGCTTGGCAGCAGTCTGTGAAGCAGATTCAACAATGACGACAGGTCTGAGCCTAATCATTTCCTCAACACTTTCGACAACAATTATTGGAATGTGAAGTAGTTTCTTCAGGTTGGCAGAGCGATCCCTGTCAGAGTCATATAGGATAAGTCCCTCGCATCTCACGATGCCATTCTCAACAGATTCAGCTATGAGAGTACCTATAGCTCCGCAACCGATTATACCGATCTTCAAGGTTCACCGCTTCCAAGCCAATCTAATATTCAGTGATGAAGTGGATTTTGCTGTAAGGCTTGATTTCTCTGCCCTCGCCTTTCTTGTTCATAACTTCAAAGGATGCCACTTTGCACGTTCCACAGATGTCTTCCTTTCCTTTCTCTATTATTTCGGCTGAAGCTCTATCTTCTGCATAAATCGTTAGCTTCTTGATTGGAGTGTTGAGTGGCAGGTGCTTTTCAGACTTCTCCCGTCTGATCTCGTTGATAGCAGCAATTATCAAATCGCCACGTTTCTCAGATTCCTCATCTAAGAGTTTTTCGTCGGTTATTGGCCAAGGAGACGTGGTAATGCTCTTGAGCCCTACATCCTCAGCACACAGTGCCTGATAGATTTCTTCTGTGACATGCGGTGTTATCGGTGAAAGCATCTGCAGAACCCTATACAAGACCGTGTAAAGCGTGTACTGTGCAGCTCTTCGCTTCTCCTCACCATACGTTTCAGGCTGATACAGTCGGTCTTTCACTGCCTCAATGTAGCAGTCGCAAAAGACGTGCCAAGTGAAGTTGCGAACCTCTTCCAAAGCGATGTTAAACTGGCAGTTCTCAAAGGCGTCAGTCACGTTCTTTGTAAGCTTCTCTGTCTTGCTCAGAATCCACTTGTCTAATGGTTGGAGAGCTAGTTTCTCGTTCTTTCTTGGCATATAATCTTTCAATAGATTGCTTACGAAGCCTGAGGCGTTCCAGAGCTTGATGAGAAAGCGTCTGCCGTATTCAACGTCTGGCCATCTAAATGGAATGTCAGATCCTGTGGCTCCTCCGCCTGCGGCCCATTGTCGCGCAGCGTCAGCGCCGTACTTGTTCAGAACCTCGGGTGTGGCAACGTAGTTCTTCAGCGATTTGCTCATCTTCCTTCCATCTGGGCCTAACACCATTCCGTTGATGAGACAGCTCTTGTAGGGGGTCTCATCAAACAAAGCCAGATGCCGAACCATCAAGTAGTAAGCCCAAGTTCTAATAATATCGATACCTGAGGGATGAACATCAGCAGGAAAGAGTCTTCGCCAATCCTTGCTGTCAGGCCATCCAGCGTGTACAGCGCAGGAAATTGAGGAGTCCATCCAAGTGTCAAAGACGTCAGTTTCACCGATGAACTCTTTGCCACCGCATTTTGGACACTTCGCGATTTTGGGTTTCTCAATCTTTGGATCAATCGGAACCCAACTCTCTTCGGATAGAATGATTTCTCCGCATTCTTTGCAGTACCATATTGGTATTGGCGTGGCGAAGACGCGTTGGCGGCTGATCACCCAGTCCCAGTCCAGTGAGCGAGCCCAATCGATTAGTCTTGTCTTCATGTAATCGGGATACCATGCGATCTCGTTTGCTGTTTTCTCCACTTTGTCCGTGAGCACACGTGTTTTCATGAACCACTGTTTGAGTTCAAGGATCTCCACTCGTGTCTCGCATCTGTCGCATGAGCCGATTTCTTGCTTAATCTTCTCAGTTTTCACTAGAAGTC
>JBGPAV010000126.1:0-3367 GCA_041480925.1 Bathyarchaeia archaeon
AAGCAAGTTTTTGGTCAATGGCCGTTGGTTCAAAACCTTCGCTGTCTTCCTGATCGTCGGCATAGTAGTTGCTGTTGCATCTAGCATCACTGGGCTTATTGCAATGCCATTCGGAGATTTCAGTTGGTTGGCAAGCAGCATATTGGTTGCTCTGTTTGAACCACTGTTGCCGATAGCAATAGCCGTTCATTATTTCTCAATGCGCGGAAAGGAAGAACAGCGGAGCATTCTCCTTCCTCCCCTGCCATTTTAGAAAGAAGAAAAATGGGAAAAGTTGTTGTGTTTTTTCTTAGGCTTCGATCAGCCATTTGAGAGGAATGTCTTGGAAAGTGCCGTCAGGCAATGTCCTTCTGATAGTCATGGGCAGCAAGCCCAAGTTAAGCTCTTTCATCGCAATGTCTATTGGGCTTGACACGCCTTCTGAGGTTTCGACAAGAATAGGAGCTCCCATCGAGATTTGCAGGGCTCTGGCTCCCACTATTCTCGCTTTCTCGAAGCGCGTGATTTTCGGAGGACCTATTGAGATTTTTTGCTTTTCAGACGTGTTCTAGTACTCCCCCATACCTGGGTATCCCCCGCCTGGAGGTCCGCCTCCTGGAGGTGTGGGTGGAGCTCTCATTTTTCCAGAAGCGATGACATCGTCGATTTTCAGTAGCATTGATGCGGCTTCGGTTGCAGATTTGATTATCTGTTTCTTTACGGCTAATGGTTCGTAGACTCCTGCTTTGGACATGTCCTGAATCTTGCCTGAGACAACTTCTATTCCTGCCCATATCTCGCCTTTTTCGTGTCTCGCTCTGAGATCAGACAGTACGTCGATTGGATCTAGGCCTGCGTTTTCAGTCAACGTTGTTGGAATAGCTTCTAATGCTTCAGCAAAGCCTCTTACTGCGAGTTGTTCTCTTCCCGGAAGGGTTTCAGCGTACTTCTTGAGTTGGCTTGACATCTCGAGTTCTGGTGAGCCTCCGCCTGCAACGATTTTTGGTTCTTCAACGATGTCTCTGACAACGCAGAGGGCGTCGTGGATGGATCTTTCTGCTTCGGCTATGATGCGTTCTGTTCCGCCTCTGATAAGAATCGTTACTGCACGTGGGTGTTTGCAGCCTTCTATGAAGGTCATTTTGTCGTCGCCAACTTTGCGTTCTTCAACGAGGTTGGCATAGCCCAAGTCAGCGGTTGTTATCGCTTCTAGGTTTGTGACTATTTTTCCGCCTGTGGCCTTGGCCAGCTTCTCCATGTCTGACTTCTTGATCCTTCTAACCGTCAGCATGCTTTTTCTGGCAAGGAAGTGCTGAACCATGTCGTCAACGCCTTTTTCGCATAGAACGACGTTTGCGCCTACTTTGGCTAGTTTTTCCACCATTTCGCGGAGCATGTCTTCTTCCTGTTTGAGGAAGGCTTCCATTTGTTCTGGGCTTTCGATGTTTATTTTGGCGTCGAACTCTGTTTTCTCTATTTCCAGTGGGCAGTCGAGCAGCGCGATTTTGGCCTTTTCCACTCTTTTCGGCATTCCTGAGTGTGATACGTCCTTGTCTAGAATTATGCCTTGGATGAGTTTTGTTTCCTGCACTGACTCGCCGGTTTTCTTTTCAACTTTGACATCGTCCACATCTGCCCTGTATTTGTCACCCACTTTCTCGGTTACGGCGAGAATTGCTTTGACAGCGATTTCGGCTAGGTATTCGCGGTGTTCAGCTACGAGTTTGCTTGCCATTGAGGTCATCGCGGCTTTTTTTGCGTAGTCTTGTGAGTTCAGATCAACTGTGATGGCTATTTTTTCTAGGATTTCCAGTGCTTTTTCTTGGGCCTTCCTATAGCCGTCGATTATTACTGTGGGGTGAACGTTTTTCTCGATGAGTTCTTCGGCTTTGTTGAGGAGTTCGCCTGAGATGATGACTGCAGTGGTTGTTCCGTCTCCTGCTTCGTTATCCTGTGTTTTTGCGACTTCAACCATCATTTTTGCGGCTGGATGTTGGATGTCCATCTCGTCAAGTATGGTTCGTCCGTCGCTGGTTATTGTTACGTCGCCGAAGCTATCAACTAGCATTTTGTCCATGCCTTTTGGTCCTAGGGAGCTTTTCACGCTTTCAGCGACAATTTTTGCAGCCATTATGTTTGTGCGTTGCGCTTCTTTTCCTCTGGATCGGTTTGATCCTTCTTTCAATATTAAAACTGGCACTCCGCCAGCCTGTCCAGCTGTTGACAAATTTGTTATAACCTCCTTCTAATGCGGGAACAACAAAAACGCTTTGAAATATAAGTGTTTCTAATCAAGCAAGGGTGAAACCAGATTTTAAAACCGAATAATCAATACATATTTTTAGTTTGGCTTGAGAATCGTTTTCAAACCTGAACCCGTCAAAATTATCACCGTTCTATCTTTGCTTGACGCTTCCTTTCTCTCAATCTGCTTCGCATAAGCAGCATATGCGACAGCCGAGCTTGGCTCGACAAAGAATCCGCAATGCGCAAGCTCTCTGAATGCCCTGTTCACTTCGTCCTCATCAACCATCGCTACAGAGCCTTTTGCGGTTTTCAATTGCTTGGCCATAAGTTCCAGTAAAGGCGGGTTTGTGCTGACTAGGGCGTCGGCGATTGACGTTATCTGTTCCGGCGGTCTGTATGCTAGGTTTTTGAAGCGGTGATAGAGCGGTGAAACTTGGCTCGTTTGGCAAGCTATGATTGTTGGCATAGCGTCAATTATGCTGGATTCGAGTAGATGGTTGAAACCAGCCAAGACACCTAACAATAGGGTTCCTGCCGATGCGGGCAAGAAGATCTTTTCTGGGATCTGCCAATCAGGCTGCTCCGCTATTTCGTAGGCTAGGGTTTTTATGCCGTCTCTGAAGAGAGGATGCAATGTGTGTCCTATATAGAAGCTATTTTTTGTGGTTTCTTGCGCTTCTTCAGCGACTTTGGTTCGGCTTCCAGACACTTTAACGACATTGGCGCCGTAGAACTGGATTTGGTTGAATTTTGGTCCTGAGACAGCTTCGGGAACATAGATCTTTGCTTTCAGGCCTGCGCGGGTAGCATATGCGGCTATGGATGCGCCTGCGTTGCCTGAGGAGTCTTCGGAAATGTGTCCGTTCTTTTCTTTTATCAGCCTGTGCAATGCTGAGATTAGGGTGGTTGATCCTCGGTCTTTGAAGGAGCCTGTCGGGTTCAGGTTCTCAAGTTTGAGGCGAAGGTTTTCTTTGAACTTGACTAGTGGTGTCCAGCCTTCGCCCAAGGTCACGATATCTGTCTCTTTTTCGTAAGGGAAGAATGACGCATAGCGCCAAGCAGAGTAATCTCTTGTGTGAATTTGCTTTTCATTGAATCTTCTGCTTTGGTGGATTTCAAGCGGCTGCTCACATGAGGGACA
>JBGPAV010000127.1:0-3352 GCA_041480925.1 Bathyarchaeia archaeon
GAATAACAGGGACGATCAAGCCGTTATCAGTTGCAACTGCAACGCCCACGTTTATTTCTTCAAGGATTTTTATTGTGTCTTCTTCCAGAGTGGAATTGACCATGGGACACACTGCGAGTGCTTCTGCAACCGCTTTGACTAAAATAGCCGTGTAAGACACACTCAATTCTCTGTGCAACTGCTCAGCGCTCGACATGTCAACCTCCATTAGCACCGTGCTGTGAGGCGCTGTACTAAAGCTCAAAGTAAGTCTCTCTGCAGAAGTCTTCCGGTATCCGGTAAGCCTGATGGTTTCTTTCACTTTAGATGTGGCTTGACCCGATGTCTTTATGTATTGCTGAACGTCTTCTTCGCTTATTCTGCCCTCTGGCCCGCTTCCTTTCACGTGGGATAAGTCGATCTCATGTTCTCTTGCCAATCGCTTCGCTGCAGGTGACGCGATAATGTTTGACTCAGGTTTTTCCGCAATCTCTCTGGTTTCACTCTGCAGATCTACTTCAGAAAGCGTCTCGTCAGGCGCAGTGATTACGGCGAGAATCTCGTTGACGGGCACATCTCGACCTTCTTCTACTAGTATTTTCCGCAAGATTCCCGAGGCAGGCGCTTCCAAGTCATAAGTAGCTTTCTCAGACATTATCTCTACTATAGGCTCGTCTTTCTGTACTGTGTCGCCTTCTTTTTTATACCATTTTCCAACAGTGCCTATTGTCATTGTCAAGCTCAGTTTGAGCATAACAACCTTTGTCACCAAATCACATCACTTCCTTTATCGCCTTTGTTATTCTCTTTTCATCAGGGATAACATATTGTTCTAGAGGCGGGCTAAACGGGATAGGCGTGTCTGGTTCGCACACTCGTTTGACAGGAGCATCCAAATAGTCTAAAGCTTCCTCTGCCACTACCGCCGCAATTTCTGCTGCTACGCCAGCAGTTCTGCAATCTTCACTGACAATCACTATCCGTCCTGTCTTTTTCACCGATTTAACAATGGCTTGCCTATCTAACGGCGTCAATGTTCTCAGATCAATGACCTCCACGTTCAGACCCTCTTTCTGAAAGGCTTCCGCTGTTCTCAGAGCCTTGTGAACCATATACGAAGTGGCCACGACAGATACGTCTGAGCCTTCTCTTTTCACATCAGCCACTCCAAAAGGAACAGTATATTCTTCCTCAGGAACCTCTCCCACAGCAGGGTACAGCAGTTTATGTTCGCAGAAGAAAACAGGATTGTTTCCACGTATAGCCGTCTTCAGCAAGCCTTTTGCGTCATACGGCGTTGAAGGCATGGCCACGAAAAGGCCTGGAACATGCATAAACCACGCTTCCAAGCTTTGAGAATGATGAGAGGCAATATTTACCCCAGCACCGAAAGGCGTTCTAATCACCAGAGGACATTTCGCTTGGCCGCCGAACATGTAGCATATCTTGGCTGCTTGATTGGCAATCTGGTCCATAGCCAAGGCTGTCAGGTCTCCGAACATTATTTCTGCAACTGGGCGCATCCCGGTTATTGCTGCGCCAACGCCCGTGCCGATTATTGCAGATTCGGATATTGGCGTATCTCTTACCCGCTCATCCCCAAATTCCTCAGCTAATCCTTCTGTGACCTTGAAGGCTCCGCCCCAGAACTTTCCAATGTCTTCACCAAGCAAGAAAACCGTGGGATCTCTGTGCATCTCTTCTCTTAGAGCTTCACGAAGCGCTTCTCGATAGGTTATCTTTCGCATCTTCTTCCACCTATCCGTACACATCTTCTAATGCCTCTTCAGGCGCTGGATAAGGGCTTTCTAACGCGAATTTCACAGCATCATCTATTCTGTCAGCGACTTGCGCTTTGACAGACTGCAGTTCTTCCTCTGTCAGAACGTCATTCTGCAAAAGATAATCCTCAAAACGTTTGATAGGATCTCTGCGCAGCCACTCGTCTACTTCTTCTTTTGGCCGATATCTGGCTGGGTCAACACGCGAATGACCTCGACGTCGATAAGTCTTGCATTCAATCAGAGTTGGCCCTTCGCCTTTTCTTGCAAACTCAACTGCATCTCGCGTTGCCTCATACACGGCTATAACGTCATTTCCATCAACACTCTTCCCAGATATACCATAAGCTACCGCTCGCTTGGCGACATCTTCAACATTCATTATTCTGGATTGTCTGGTTCCCATAGCGTACAAATTGTTTTCACAGACGAAAACTACAGGAAGCTTCCAAGCTGACGCCAAATTGAGACTTTCATGAAACGTTCCCTGATTTGACGCTCCTTCTCCGAAGAAGCAAATCACAACTTGATCTGTTTTCCTGAGTTTTGCAGAAAGTCCAGCTCCGACAGCTATGGGTAAACCTGCTCCAACTACGGCTGTTGCACCAAGCATCCCGATACTGAAGTCGGCAATGTGCATTGATCCGCCTTTTCCTTTGCAATAGCCTATCTTTTTGCCTAGGATTTCGGCCATTGTCCGTTTCAGATCAGCGCCTTTCGCGATACAGTGTCCGTGTCCTCTGTGCGTACTCGTGATATAATCAGTTCTCTCTAAAGCGCTACAAGCGCCGACTGCTACTGCTTCTTCTCCAGCGTAAAGATGAATTGTCCCAGGGACAAGGTTCTGGCCGTACAGCTCGAAGACTTTGTCTTCAAAAAACCGAATCTCAACCAGCTTCTCATACATTTCAACAAGTTTTTCTCTTGTCAAACTGGGCGCCATCTGTTTTCACGTCAGCAACCATTTGGTTCATTTCTTATAGACCTCGACCCTTTTATATTGATTTGCGATTCCTCAGTATCAAAAGAATGATGACCATGAGCCAAGATTACCGATCAGAAATTACTGCGTTATGCATAGTTTGCATTCTGTTCTCTGGCTCTTTTAGTTTGTTTATTGTAAAGGCAACGCAAGACGCTGAAGAGCCTTTCCTAAAATTCGAAGTCAACAACGTCTTTGCAGGATACCTCAACCATTCTATCAACATAACCAATCCTTCTGCCCAGAATGTCCAAAATGGCGAGCTCATTGTACCTCTGATCAGAAATGAAACAGCACGACACCAAGTTGCCATAACCAACATATCTTCAACAATCGGGCAACCATTCATATCCAACGACAGTTCAGGGAACATTTATGCTCACTGGAATGGAATAAAACTGAACAGGAACCAGAGCCTCACAGTAACAATAAGTTATTCTGTGCTTTCGTTCAGTGTTCGATACTTGATTGATGAAAACCGAGCATATGACTACAATACAAGCTCAGATCTTTACGAGAAATACACTGAACCAGAGCCACTAATACAGTCAGATAATTCTCAAATCATTTCAAAAGCTCACAATGTGACCGAAAAATCGACAACGATTCC
>JBGPAV010000128.1:0-3345 GCA_041480925.1 Bathyarchaeia archaeon
GGAGGAAGGAGCGGGCCACGGCAGGTCAGTATGCCCCGAATCTCCCGGGCCACACGCGAGCTGCAATGGCAGGTACAATGGGTTCCGACCTCGAAAGGGGAAGGCAATCCCGAAAACCTGCCGTAGTTGGGATCGAGGGTTGTAACCCACCCTCGTGAACATGGAATCCCTAGTAATCGCGCGTCATCATCGTGCGGTGAATACGTCCCTGCTCCTTGCACACACCGCCCGTCGTTCCACCCGAGCGATTTTTGGGTGAGGCGTGGTCTTCCTTGGCTGCGTCGAATCCAAGTTTTGTGAGGGGGGAAAAGTCGTAACAAGGTGGCCGTAGGGGAACCTGCGGCCGGATCACCTCCTTAGACAATATAGCCGAGCAACTTCGGCTGGAGGAGAAAGAGCAAGGAACAGCCAAAAACGCCAAAGCCCAATTCAAAATATCAAACTGCTTCTTTTGGGATACACACACCAAAGGATAAACGGTGAGCTTAGCGGTGCTCTTTTTTAGATAGTATTTTTAAGATTGAACAGTTCAATAGCCATTTTGAGGTTTGAGAGTGAAAGAGGTAGCCAGAAAGGTCAGGCTTCTCGCTTCGCCTAACGTTGATTCCATCAGCATAAACAGAGACCGCTATTTTCACAACGCATACACAATTGATCTTCCGCTTGACTCAATGCCAGACCACATATGGCAGGACATATTCGAAAAAGAATGGAAGTCCAGCAGACACCTGTGGGACAGAAAACTCTTCATAGTCGGAGATAAGCTTAGGCTTGCGACAACAGTGGACGATCTTGAGGACAAGCTTGATTGGATAAGCCAGATCATTGAACGCACGAACAAGGACGTAGAGGAATATAACCAAGAAACTGAGGCACGCGAGACACAAGTAGAAGAAGACGCCCGCAGGCGGACGGCAGAAGGAGACAGAGTGAGCGTTGACACAATCAGGGATACAATAAGAAAAAGACTTGGCACTATATAGACTGCCGTAATCATCGAGCACAGATCGCCAGATACATTGGGGCCGAAACTTTAGCTATGCTTTTTCTCTACCATTGGTTGCTCTTGGCAAGGCTGTCTAACGCTTGCAAGAACCGACAAGTGTCGCACAGATTATCTTCGCGAGTAGCTTGCTTTTGTCCGCATTTAGCACATTTCGCCCGTTCAACCGTTTCTTGTTCCTGAAAAGCAGCTTCCGACATTTATGGTCAGAGCCTTAAGATCATTCTCAAAACAAGATATAATTTATGAATTCAAAATCTTGATCTAGAATCTAGCTTCCAGTATTTTGCCCACACCATATGGAATATACGCTCGTATCTCTTCAGCTGAAGTCTTCAGCACTCTTTCTTGCTGACTGGTAGGCAGATTCCGAGCCAAGGCTTTCAAGACAGCTTTAAGCAGCTCTTTTCCTTCCATGTTCCCAGGCCCAATCACCATGTACGAACTTGCGTGCGATTTTACAGAATCAACAGGTCCGCCTACAAACTTGATTTCACCAGTGGCCGTTACAGCAACTCCGACAGCGACTTTCAGCGCAACGTTTCGAAGCCAGTTCCGCTTGCCGCTCACAACAAAAGCTCCGTGAGCCACATACTCGCCAGAAGGTCCGCTTTTGCTCAGCTGCTCAGGCTTGACCCAATAAACGTCAATGCTTCCGAACCCTTCGCGCCAGCCTCTAGAGAATGCAGCTGCAAACTCTCCAGCTTCGCGTAAAACTTGTTCACTTGGTTGCTTTTCACGGATTTTTACTATTACGAAGGGAGCGCCAGCAATGTCCGCGTGAAAAACAACATCGTCTATTTCAGCATATCTCTTGATCAGCACTTCATTGGTTGTTGCGTCCTTGCCTGCGACAACCAGAAATCCATCGGAAGAAATGAACCATCTGAATTTCTCAAACCATTCTTTGTGCCTAACCTTATGCGCGGCAAGTTCCTTTATAGCTTCAGATGGCTTAGCCTGTTCAAGGGTTTTGGTTTCAGTTATCTTGGTTTCAACTTCTGCCAGCTTCTTGCGAGTTTCTTCTAAAGCGCCTCTGGCTCCAATCAGTTTCTGCTTGGCCTTCTTGCCTTTTTCATAAAAGTCAGCAGCATTTTCGAACATGTTCTTGCGCATGTTCAAAGTGAATTTCAGATTGCCTATGCGAAGGTTGATGATCAAGCTCTTGCTGTCGAAAGACTCAAAATAGCATGCGGGACAAATGTTGCTCTTCTTCTCACTAGCTATTTCCGCAACAATCTCATTCCAATCTTTGCCTTTCTGCTTGCCAGCCAAGAATTTGTCCACTAAAGCTTGAAAATCACTCATATGCGTGTAAATTGTGCCGCCTATTTGCTTCTCCAAGTTTGCTTTCGCTTCTTCCTCGACCAGAGTTTTCTCTTGATCTAGAATGATTCGCTTCAGTCTTTCGGCTTCATGCTTAATCTTGTCAATATTCACAGAGGCTAGAGCTTTCTCGATTGTTGTTACGCTTGTGTAAAATTCGTCCAGAGCCTCATTGAAACTTGCATAACGCTGAAAGCTAAAACCCTCACTTTCATATCGTCTTAGCTTGAAAGAAACGACATCGACGTAACTACCTGAACTGTCCAAGATTATATGTGGATCCAGCGCAGCATCTGTAATTTGCGAAAGGAGATACTGTAAACAGCTGAAGAGCCTGCTAATGTCATCTTCACTCAATGTACTACATTGCCTAGTCTTTTCGATTCCAGCCTTAGACAGAAGCTCTTCAGCGTAGACTCCGCCTATTCCCAGAAACCTGGCAGTAGCTCTAACAACTTCTATGTTACCAGCGTTTTTCAATCCTTCCAGCAGTTCCTTCTCGCTTGTCTTGAACGGGTTTTTGCCGCCGGATGGTGCAAACTGGAAGATTTCGTTGCGTAGAATGTTTCTGTCTCGCATCCGCTTATAGACAAGTGCTTGCAGTATCTTGCCTTCTTCGCTTGTGAGAATAATGTTTCCGTCGCCGAAAAGCTCCAGAACAAGCTGCACAGCGCCATCTTTGGTTTTAAAACTGAAGAGCACTACACGCTCAAACTCATGCTGCTTAATGTTCGTTAGCAATGCGTTTCGCAGATACTTTCTCAAAGCCATACAGAATGCTGGTGGTGTTTGAGGTTTCTCCGCTTCAAACGAGGTCAGATGAAGTCTTCTGCCTGCCTCCATAATGGGGGTGAAAGGAGGTTTGTCTGTTTTGTGCAGTCTAAGGAGAAGGGTCTTGTTATCTAGTTGGTAAATGTTGTTGACGCGAGAATCAAGAATTGTTTCCTTCAATTCTAGAACGACTGCTGCTACGTCAAAGCTTGAAAACTCCTTCATCCGCAGCTACACCACAAGCA
>JBGPAV010000129.1:0-3307 GCA_041480925.1 Bathyarchaeia archaeon
AGAGCCAGAATTTTGAGTAAAGTTGATTTTCCGGAGCCATTAGGTCCTAGCAAAGCCAGAATCTCGCCTTCTTCGACCTTCAAATCAACGTTATCTAGTGCGACAGTGCTGTCGAACATCTTGGTGACTGCTTTCAACTCTGCAAAATGGCTCATTTTCTTCGCCTTTGAATGATGTTCACGGTCATAGTAATGATGAACACGAGCGCAAGCAAAATTATGGCCAAAGCAATGCTCAATTCAATGTTTCCTTTTGCAGTTTCGGTCGCAATGGCGGTTGTCAGAACTTCCGTCCATCCAACGATGTTTCCGCCTACCATTTGTGCTACTCCCAACTCAGCAATAGCCCTGTTAAAGCTGTTTATCCCACCAAGGAGAATACCGCTGAAGGCTTCTCTCATGGCAACGACATAGGCTTGCGATTGGGTGGCGCCGAGCGTTTTGGCCTGATTCATTATTTCGGGGTCAACGGCTTCCAGTGCGCTTGTAGCTAGGCTTACGGTTATTGGTGTTATGAGTATGGCTTCACCTAGGATTATACCAGTAGGCGTGTAGAGTGTGCTCAAGAAGCCGACTAGCCCGGATTTTGACAAAAGCAGAAACAGAACCAGACCTAGAGCGACGGTTGGAATGCCGAGAAGCGTGTTGAATATTCCTTTCAAAAGAAGCTTACCTCGAAAATTTTTCAGTCCAATTCCCATCGCGATTGGCAGTCCCCATAGTGTGGCGATTAGTGTTGCTGCTCCAGATACGTATAGCGAGCGTAGTGTGATTTCCACCACTCGGGGGTCGCCAGAAAAAATGAGTTGAATTGCTTTGGTGAAGCCATCAATTATTTCGTTCAACTATGATTCCGCATAGTAATTGGTTTGTTCTATGTATAAAGTTCTGGGCAGACTGTGTCTCTGTATTCAGGTGGACATTCTGTGGGAGGGTTACCAAAGAAGGCATATTTCTTTATCCATTGTGCAATTTGCTCCGTTGAGTTTGCTGTCACAAATTGGACGGCTGCATGAAAAAGGCGGCCGTTTGCGCCGTAATCGGTTTTGCCATAGTTTTCGATCAATTGTTGGCCTTCATCGGATATTAGGAATTTTATGAATGTGACTGTGTCATTAAAGTTGACATGCTTATGGTGCGTTTGGTTCACGGCCATGACACTGTAGACGTTCAGCAACTCGTACTTTTCTTCCATAAATGAGTCTAATGTGATCAGTTGATCTTTTTCATGATATTTTAGGTATGTGCCGATGTCTGAAAGCGTGTAGGCTGAGAACTCTTCTGTCATCATGAGTGTTTCACCCATGCCTCCGCCTCTGCTTGCATACCATGACTCAGCTGAAACTAGAGTGTAGTTGAATCCGGCCGATTTCCACAGACTTTGTTCTTTAGTATGGGTACCGGAGTTGTCTCCTCTTGACACCCATACCCTACCTGTTTGGTTTCTGCCATACTCGACTATTCTCTTCAATGCCTCAGTTGCGTTCTGTCCGTTGATTTGTGCAGGATCGTTTGAGGGCCCAATTATCGTGAAAAAGTTGTAGGCTATGATTTTTCGGCAGCTTCCAAATCCCTGTTGTAAGAAATTGATTTCCTGCGAAGGCGCATGCACTAGAACGCAGTCTACGTCGCCATTTCGGCCTTGCTCTATGGCTATGCCAGTTCCAGCTGCCGTGAACTGGAGATCTATTGGATATTTGGCTTCGAAGGCTTTTTCCACTTCTTTAAGAAGGTCGCTTTCCCATAGGCTTGTGGTAGTTGATACTAGAAGTCTTCTCCGACTGAAGTATTGCACGTATATTAAAGTCCCAGAGATTATCAACGCAGTGATTATCATTGCGGCTGTAAACATTTTTTGCCACAGTTTCAAGCTGTTCTCACCGTTATGTTTTGTCATTCATATCGAATGTTTTAAGCTTATAAATTTATCGCGACAATAGCAGAGAACAACATGTCCACGAATAAAAAACGCAAACTCTCATTCAAAGTCTGGATAGAAGCTGCAGACAAACCTGTTCTAGGAAAAGGCGGAGCTAAAATACTTGAGCACATACAGCGGGAAGAATCCATCTCCAAAGCTGCCAAGAATCTAGGAATGTCTTATCGATACGTTTGGGGACACCTGAAGAAAACTGAAAAGGCCGTCGGCGGCCCAATCGTTGAAACGTATAAAGGCGGCAAAGCAGGAGGCGGAGGAGCACAGCTCACAAAGCTTGGAGAAATTTTGCTGATGGAATACAGACGCGTGGAGGCGTACTTTGACAGTGCATTAGCTAATGAAAAAAACTTGGGTGTCGAAACAAGCACCAGCATGACGAGACAGCCAGCGAAAGAAGACAAAGCTTTGCCTTCAGATTTTCAGTATCCGATAGTTTTTCTGCCTGTTCGTGACTTAGAGGCGATGCGCCTACTCTATAATGGCCTTCTCGGGTTGCCTATTGTTCTAGATCAGAAAAAATGCCTAATATTTCGTGTTGGAGCGAAGGAAATCAGTGGTTATTGGGGATTCTGTGCTGGCCTTAAAGCGGAAATGACTGATCCAGAGAAAGTGTGTTTGACCCTTGTCGTGGCTACTCGCAAAGCCGTAGATCGGTGGCACAAGGAACTGACCCGAAAAGGGGTCATATGCACAAAGAGTCCATGTCACCAGCCTCAATTTCACATCTATAATGCGCTGTTCCAAGACCCAATGAACTACACTTTAGAAATCCAAACGTTTGATGCTGAACACGAACCGCGTGTCTAAGAGCCACACCAATCGCACAAACGACTCTGTTCCTAATGCAGCATGCGGAAAACACATTTTCTTCCCTTCTATGCAAGATAAGCAAACTCTTTATCACAAACGCAATGAAATATTACAGGAATGCTGGAGATGCTCAATAAATGCCTAAACAGAATGACTGGACACAAATTTTGAACGCCTGCAAGATTAGCGTGCAGAAGCAGATTTCGCCGCTACTGAAAAAGCTAAACGGGCCCCAGCCTGATTTGGGCATCGGAGCCGGCGGCGACCCTATAAAGCAGATAGATCTGGCGGCTGAAAACGCAATAATCAACACGTTACTCGATCATAGCGTGTCATTCACACTTATCAGCGAAGAATCTGGAATCAAGAAATATGGCGAAAAACCCGATGAATGCTACGTGACTGCTGATCCTATTGACGGTTCAACAAACCTGACGAGAGGCATACCTTTCTACGCCACGTCAGTAGCAGTGTCCACAAAACCCATCCTAAACACGGTGTACGCTGCGATGGTGGCGGACCTCTTCCACGACGTTACATACATAGCGCAGAAGGGAAA
>JBGPAV010000130.1:0-3278 GCA_041480925.1 Bathyarchaeia archaeon
GTTTAAACCAGAATGTAGAGTAGAAGAAACATCTTTTGACGTTAAAGGGTGGGAAGCCGACGTCATAAGCAGGTTCTTCAATTACATCATCGGCGGAGAAGCAGACAGAGACATCGCCCAAATCAGAGGCATCCCATCCAACGTAACGCCTGCAATCAAAGTTGTCCGCTGTACCCACTGCGATGCGCCGTACACACAGGAGATCTTCAAAGGACAGACATCGGTGAAATGCGAATACTGCGGAACCCAAATAATCATACAATAACCAAATCTTTGTCCTGAAACTAGCCGAGAAAGCTTAATTAGCCAAATCAATTCCTATTCATTCGGCGCCTTAGGCCAATGATAGCCCTGGTAGTATAGTCCGGTCTAGTATATGCGGCTGTCGCCCGCAGGACATCACGAGCAAATCAGTTTCGTGGCCTGATCCGGGTCCAAATCCCGGCCAGGGCGCTACCTATACCCTTATTTTGTGTCTGGTTTGTTTTTCTCCTGTTGTTCCTTGATGAAATGTTTGAGCTTCTTTTCCATTTTTAATTCATATGTGTGCTCTTTCACGAGTGGAGCCAAACCTTTCCTCTTTGAAAGCAGATTTGGAGCCACAATGCGTTGTTGGCCGATGGAAACGTTCACGTTTTTGCCATTCACAATATCATCAAAAGATTCTAGAGCCTCTACTATCCAGTTTCCTTTGCTCTGTGTCAGCACTTTGACTTTGTGTTTTCCCTTGTAGAATCTGACTTCGTCGTCCACGGTGGTTCCCTCTATTGATAAAACTCGTTAGAATGGATATAAGCTGCGTGTTTTGTCTGAAACAGAAGACGCAAGCTAAACCCAGAAAACATATGAACCACTTCCGATCATCATCTCATTTGATGGGGATTGACCTTTTCGCAGACCACATCGAGAAGTTTTCCGAGCACTTGGTTACATGATATACTGAAGCAGGTGAAGCCTGACATTGGCGAAACCCTCACCATTACTACAAGGCACTCGGCAAGCAGTCAATGCGTCATATGTAAGGGTTCAAGGAACCTGTGTGGAAAGCTTCGTTGTCCAATAATGGTTAAAGTCAACTGTTACCTGAAGAGCGTTCCGCTGATGAACAGCGAAGACATTGCAGGCGCATCGCCTCCGAGTGTTTTTATTGGCAGAATCGGATACCCGAACGTGTACGCTGGACCCCTTGTGCCGCCTGTGGAAGAGGATACGAGCATCTACGATTTGCCCGAGTACTGGTTCGGAAGATCAATGGAGGAGATTGTTGGCTTCCGTTCGATGCTTGTCCGCGGAAAACACCGCGTGAATGTGCGTGAATTTGCTGAAGGCGGACGAATAATTGACAAGACGCGTGAACTGGCGTTAGCCATGAATCCTGTTAATATTGAACTGCTACTGAAGAATAAGCCTCGCGGAAACATATTCATGGACGATGAAGTCCAGCCTTTTGGTCCTTCAGCGCAGATACGTGACTTGAACCTCGGCAATACGCGTTGGGATCAAAACGTCGAGAAAGCTTACTATGATACAGATTTGAAGGCCGTTCAAGCAGTCAAAGACCTATACGCAAACGGTATCCTCGTGACAAAGATTCAGAGAGCTTTTAGCGTCGGAGCATTCGGCTTGGAAGAGAACAGGCGCATGGTGCCAACACGCTGGAGCATAACAGCTGTTGATGATATACTGTCCAAGGATTTGATGAAGAAAGTTAAGGAATATCCAGAGGTCAATGAGTACCGCGTATATGAATCAGTCTATTTGGACAACATCTTTGAGGTGCTCATGCTTCCGTCAATCTGGAGCTACGAAGCCATAGAAGCATGGTACCCTGGCACCACATGGAATCCGAGCGGCAAACAAATAGCAATGTTCGGAGACTGGGAGGGCCACGATGGAAGAACAAAGTATGCGGAGATAGGCGGATGCTACTACTCTGCGCGTCTAGCCGTCTGCGAGCAGCTAGTGAAAGAACGAAGACAGGCAACTGCCATTGTCTTGCGAGAGGCTCGTCCTGGCTACATTATGCCTGTTGGCGTCTGGCAAGTGAGGGAAAACGTGCGTAACGCCATGCGGCAGCCGCCTTACAGGTTTAACACGCTGGAAAATGCTTTGAAATGGGTTTCAATCCGATTCCAGATTCCTCTGCAAGTGTGGATCAGCAAGAGCAAACTTCTGAAAAATGCGCTTTTCCAGAAGAAGATAACAGACTTCTTCACAAAACAGTCTGCTGCTTAGTCTTCTCCTAGTAGAAGCAACATACCGCACACAATGTTGAGTCCGCCGACAAAGCCCAAGGCGCCTATGAATATGGCGTTGAGCCTAACCGACAAGACAGGGTCTTGAGGCATCAGAAGCACGTAAACGCCGAACGCAAGAACTAGGAAGCCACAAGTAATCATCAGGCCGCTCAACTTTGAACCGAGTCGGCGCACTACGTCTATGACTTTGAATCGTTCTTCAGCGATCGTGTTCTTCAAGAGATGATGTTCATCCTTTTCAGTCATATTCTTCATTCCTCTCTTCTTGTGACATTAAGCAGACCTGCAACCAGATAAATCACGCTCACCAAGGCCGTTCCGCTGGTAGCCAGCCACCTAACGCTTTCAGACATCAATATCGGCACGGCACCTGAAGCAATTAGGCAGGCGATGAGCGCTGAGAAAACGCTTATCCCAAAGTTCATCCCGCCAGCTGCGAGGCTGATTCTGTAGTATCCCACCATTCTTATGTAGTAAGCCACAAGTCCAAACACAAAAAGCTCCAATCCTATGAGTAGCGTGCCGGGCTCTAGGAAGAAAATCAGCATAAGAGAAGTAGCAATGCCCAGTATCGGTGTCAAAGGATACAGTGGAACCTTGAAAGGCCTATGGAGGTTGGGCTGAATCTTCCGCAGTCTGATAAGCGAAAGATTGACAAAAATGAACCCAATTATGAAGCCGAAATCTGTCGCGTAAGCAACAAAATTCACGATTCCAGTTGCAGCAAACATCGCGGTAAAAGCTGAACCCAGCAAGACAGCGAGGAAAGGAGTGCAGAAACGTTTATGGACACTGAAAAAGCCTTTCGGAAAATAGCCGTCTCTAGCTAGAGCATAAGCTACCCTAGAGTGGGCCATAGTTGAAGTATTAACCGAAGACAACGCAGCAACTATTCCCGCAACGGTTACTATCACAACGCCCAAGGACCCCATGAACTGCTCTGCCACATATGCAAGAGGCGACGCCTTATCAATCAGGCTTTCAGGAGGCACAACCCTGAGCACAACAAAAACTGTTGCA
>JBGPAV010000131.1:0-3265 GCA_041480925.1 Bathyarchaeia archaeon
TACGCATTGATCCATTGAAGAAATATTACGTGAAGACAGAGTTCGGCGAGAAAATCGCGAAGCTTTTGATCAAACTCTTCGACGACCTAGCCCTCTAAGAATCATGCATCGTAGCTTTGCTTATTTCGCGTTTCTAGTTTTCCTTAGTTAGCCAGCTTGGGCGCTAGCTGTTCTGCTTATTCTTGTTGTATTGTTGTTTTACAGATGATTGATATGGTGTATTGAGTCGTAAGATTTAAATGCCAAGCTTCTACTAACTAACCAAACAACCCTAAAAGGAGGGATAAAAGGAAAGATGAAGATAAGGAAGAGCGTTAAAGCCCTTAGCCCCGTCGTCGCATCAATCATACTCATCGCTGTTACAGTCGCAGTAAGCATTGCCGTAGCAGCATGGATGGGAGCACTGACATTCACATTCACAAACACAGAGCAAATACTGATCACGCGCCTAGAATTCGGACCCGCCGCAAATCCTTCATGGATCGCCGTAACAGTTAACAATACGGGAACGTCACCAGTGACAATAAATGAGGCTTGGATAAACAATGTCAAGCACACCATAACCTATCCAGCAAGCCAGCTTCCAGCAATCATAGGCGCCAACCTAGGATTAGTGCTTAACATAACCACGACTAGCAATCCGCAGGTAATCAACGGCAATAACTACCAGGTCAAGCTCATGTCCTCGAAGGGCAACCCGTTCCTGTTAACCGCGATTGCTCCAACCTCGTAAATTCCCCATTTGTTCGTTGAGATTGGGGGTAGGGTGAAAAATCCTCTCCACTTTCCCTCTATTGTTTCCTACTGGAGGTATCATGAATGGTCGTAGAAATAAAGGAATATGCATCAGCCGGAGAAATAGCTGAAACACTGGAAAAAGAAGTCTCTGATACAAAGAGCGCGCTAGGCGAATACCTGCGAAGACTAGACGACATCAGGGCCTTGGCTGAAAAGTCCAAGAAAATCCACGAGGTCGTCATGAAACTTGCAGGCAAGAAGGCTGCAGCTGAAAGCCTTGGAGAAATATCCATAGGCAACCTGAACATAGTCTTAGACGCTAACCCCTTTCACGAGCTCACAGCCATAGAACAAGTCGTGCGAAGCCACCAAGAAAGACTGCTTATACTGCAGAAGGCGCGTGAAGCGCTGAAATGGCTGGATCAGATCGGCGACACTGAAGGCTTGAAATACCTCGTCGTGGAAAGCAACGGCGTTCCCGAACGAATCCTTTTCAAAATATCTTAGGACAGAACAACTTAAAATGGATGTGAAAACATGGATAGCGAGATCTACTCCTTTGCTCTAAAAACCACTCTGAACGAGATTCAGAATCTCTGTCCAGACATCAAAAACTCATTCATATTCAAAGAAGATGGCGAAATAGTCGCTGGAGATGGAAACACTCCCGAAGAAACCATCGTCCGCGTAATAGACTCTTTTGACGAAATACTTGAAAAAGCCGAAGCACTGGGAGGCGTTGAAGGCATAACCCTTGAGAGTAGCAAGGGAAGAGTAAATGTCTGCTGCATGAACGGCTTTTACTTTGTCACAGTCACAATGGCGAACGCCGACAAAAACTACGTGAACACGATCACTCGTGTCCTCTTTCCAACGGTTCTCAAGCTGGTGGAGAAGATCAACCCTGCCCCCCTCAAAAACGAGTCGCGAGAACCTGAACCCAGACCTGAAATCCACATCCCCGAAGCTATGGCAAAGCCAGCAGAGGAAATGCCCATAGAAGAGCCTAGACCCGAAAGGCCAACACGGACTCTGGAGCCAGAAACAAAGCCTGAGCTCACACTGCCTGAGCCACAAATCAACCAGCTCATAGTTGAAAACATCGGAGGATTGCTGGTTCCATCTGACACTGTGCGCATCGACAACGAAACGTTGCTCCAGTGGCAGGAACTGTATGAAGGTAGAAAAATTGAAGAGGTTGAGCTTGAGACTTTTTGCGGACAGTCAACGCGGGTCAAAGTCAAGCCAATTAAGGATTCCAAGTTTGAAGGAAAAGGAATCGTGCAGATGCCTGAGAAGATTCAAAACGCGCTTGAAATCAGAAAAGGCGAACTGATCAGGGTCAAGCCAGTGATTGAATAGCGGAGGAATTAACATGGTTAAGACAAGAAAGGAAGTACAACACATCGTGGCTCTGACTGAGCCGATAACAGCTGTAGAAGAGACGACAACTGTAAACAACATTCAAACGCGGCTGGAAGAAATAAAGAACTACAAAGGAGTCGTAGGTTACATCCTGCGGAACTCTAGTTCAGCATCAATAGCCCTCAAAGACCCGACCAAGATAATAGACTACGCCATCATCTCGTCCTCTTCAATAGATGCCTGTCAGGCGCTTTCAGAATTGTTTGACTTGGGGCAAGCCAAGAATGTAGCTGTCGAAGGAAAGAACGTGAAGATGCTTTCCTTCACTGTGGAGGAAAACAAAATCAGTGTTTTCATGGATAAAAACGCGGACAGCGAGAAAATTCTGAAAAAACTTCGCGCTCTCTAGGATTCAGTTGCCAATTTCTCCTCACTTTTTGTTGTTTCAACCTAGTCTTATCGCATCTTGCACGTTTTGAGAACGTTTAAATGAGTGTTTGCCGCTTCTATTTCTGGGAGAAGGGAGACCTGTAATAGCCTTTCAGCAGGCTATGTGGGTGAATTTGTTGATTCGCAATGCAGAGGACGCTAGCAACAACCATCGCGGTCGTCTAGACATCATTGCAGATATTTTAAACGGCTCTATTGGCGGTGCCAAGAAGACCCATCTGATGTACCACTGCAACTTGAGCTTCAAACAGCTGAAATCCTACTCACACTTCCTGCTGAAACAAGGCTTCTTAAGAACAGTGAACTACGAAAACGGTTCCGAAGACGGATTTTTTGAAGTCACTGACAAGGGCAGACGGTTTTTGAAGGCCTATCGGGGTCTGAAATCCCTCATGCAGTAGTCGTCTGCGTGAGAAACTTTTGAGCCAACTTGTTTAAACGTATCTTCTTTTCCGTTTCATCCAAAACTACAAAATCATATTCTTTCAGGAACTCTATGATTTGCTGTATTTGCTCTCGATCCACCTTCGTTTTCTGCTGTATCTCTTCGAGCATACGCCATTTGCCATCACTGAGAAGCTCCAGAATCTCAGCTATTTTGGATGAAGTCGTCAATGTTTCCCCCATGGACAATACACGTTTATGTGTGGTTGGTTAAATGCTTTCTGAGGTTGTCTTCTGGTGCTGAGTTTCAGAAAACACTTCTAGAACA
>JBGPAV010000132.1:0-3241 GCA_041480925.1 Bathyarchaeia archaeon
ACAACTTGTTGCAGAGAAAACAGAAGCTGGACAACTGCGATAAAGAGAATCTCCCAGAGGAATTTGCTGATGTAATAATCACGACGCTTCTTCTTGCAAAAACCATGAATGTTGACGTTGAAAAGGCATTAGAAGAGAAAATGCAGAAACTCAACCACCGAGTCTAAACATGGTCCAGTAGCGTCTATTTCTGTAGAGTAGTTGAGGAATATTGTTTTTAAGCCAGTTTGACCCGTTGACTACTTTTTCTTTTGGAAACATTCCATGCAGATAGCAACTATCTTCACGTTATGAATGGGTTGACGCATGACTAGACCTTTCGCAAATACAGTTACGTAGCCTAATGGTTTTCCGCATTTTTGGCATCTAACTGGTTTAACTTCATTCATTTCTTCACCACTAGAATTATTCTCTTTCAGTCCTTTTAAACAACTTTGACCCTACAATACTTGGAGAAAGCGAGAAATCAGACGTAAGATGTCCGTTGTCGGGGAGATATCTCCGATACGTTATGTCAGACCTACAATTCTGGGGTTCCACGTTTGGTTCTCGTTTCTCAAATACTTGGCGAATAGCATAGCTTCTTCAGCTATCACAGTCTCGACTTGCTGACTCTTTCCTCTCCTAATTCGTGGAATCCCAACTCTCATCTCAAAGTATCGATTCAGTCTATTGATAAGGTCTCTAGTCTTCTCCTCGTTAAGGTGCTGTCTTTTTCCTTTTCTGTTTGCGAAATAGTCCCAAGTTTTCAGAACAAAGCCACTAGCCTTCACTTTTTTGCAGTACTCTATAATGAAGTCGTCTACGAGTAGCGGTATAGTTCCTGAAAATTGCATACCCGTGAATGCGTTCCCCGCTGGAGAGCGGGCAGAAATCCGGGCTTCTTGTCTTGTCATTTGTTCAATCGCTGTCTCTTTTGTTAATCTTCACTGTGGATGGTTCTTTTGTGATTGCATAACGAACCATTTTGTTAAGCTCTCATGTTGCGGAAAGGTTAATGTCTTCTGTTGGCTTGTTACTGTTTGTTGTGTGTTTGGTTTGCTTCGTGATGCTTGGGCGCTTGCCATTGAAACTCTAAGCTGGATGGATATGCGAAAGCTGAGTGAGCGTCTAGCCTTCACCCGAACCGTAAAGCAGCTTGGAATACGTGATTCTGACGCTCTGCGCCTAGCCCTCATGCTTGTCCTCGAAACTGTCAAACGCCGAAACCTCATAGACAAATTCATAAACACCATCCTCAAGCCCAGCTCGTTAGAGGATTTTGACCTCGGCGTACAGGCTTTCCTAAGATTGTATGTTTACCAGACACGCCTAGCCAGCAGTCGAACTGAGACCATTAGTTTTGAAGAAGCAGAAAACATAGCCAAACTTGCCCGCTCAATCCTCGGCTGGAAAACCCTTCAAGAAGTCGAACCCTTCCTAGGCCTACTACTAACCCAAAAAATCAGCGTGGTTCTAGACAGCACGAGTGATGAAGAAAGAATCGGCTTAACGACCTTTCATCCAACATGGTTCGTAAAATACTGTTTCCGCATCTTCGGCAGAACAGAAACCATAACCATGCTTGAAGCGGATAAGCGGGTTCTGCCCACGTACATAAGACTGAACACGCTGAAAGCAGATGAAAACACGATTATGCAAAAACTGGCTGAAGAAGGAGTTAAAACAGAAAAAGTTGAGCAACTCAAATTCGCCCGCAAGGTCATTCAAACAAAAACTCCTCTGACGAAGACAGAAAGCCACAAGCAAGGTCTGTTCTACATTCAGGACAAGGCCAGTTGCTTCGCCGCAGAAGCCGCCGACCCCAAACCCAAAACAACTGTGCTAGACGTATGCGCCGCACCAGGAGCCAAAACCACGTACCTAGCCCAACTAATGCAAAACCAAGGCACCATAATCTCACTAGACTATTCACGACGCAGAATGAGCGTCTGGAAAGACGAAACACGCCACATGGACACAGCAAACGCTGAACCAATAATCGCCAACGCCTGCAAGCCTTTACCCTTCCAAACAGAAGCTGACCTAGTCATACTGGACCCACCGTGTACCAGCACAGGCACATTCGCTAGGCTTCCTTCATCAAAATGGAGAATTACACTACGCTCAATAGACAGAATGAGCGCCATCCAGTGGCAAATGCTCAACAACTGCGCAAACCACGTAAAACAAGACGGCACGCTGATCTACTCCACATGCAGCATAACTGTTGAAGAAAATGAAATACAAATCGAACGGTTCCTCAAGCACCACTCAGATTTTCAACTGGTACCGATAACGCCAAAAATAGGCGTATCTGGGATGCGGGGACTGGACAAATGTCAAAGGCTCTATCCACATCTGCATCAGTGCAATGGCTTCTTCATCGCAAAACTGCAAAGAGAATAGGAACCACTGTTTCTCCAAACCAACTTGCTACTTTTTCCGCATCTTCTCCAGACAAGCCAGCATCTCAAAGATCACTTTAGCTGCTTGAATCGCTGAAACCCCCTGATCATAGTTAGGCGCGACCTCCAACACGTCAAAACCGATCACACGCTTGTCACAGACACCTTCAAGAATGTCCAGAAACATGCCCACGTCAAGACCGTCAGCCTCAGGATTTTGAGCGGCTGGCACAAACGCGGGATCAAGAACATCCATGTCAACAGACAAATAAACGCTCTTACACTTCGCCAGCATCTCCCTCAACTGCTCCACTATCTTCCTGCTTCCTTCCTTCCTGATCTGCTGCGTCGTGAAAAACTCTATTCCCGCCTTCTTCGCATAAGCAAGCTCCTCTTTGCAGACTGCCCTTGTACCTACTTCAACTATCTTAGCTGGCTTCGCTTCCTCGTTTATTCTGCGCATGAAGGTCGTGTGAGAAAGCTTCAAACCTAAAAACTCGCCACGCAAATCCAAATGCGCATCAAAACTGACTATCGCCGTCTCATGCATCTTGGCGCCGAAACCTTTCACAACACCTAAAGTGATCGTGTGCTCTCCGCCAATGGTGACCGGAATCTTTCCACCTTTCACGATATCTTTTATCACGAGTTCAAGCATTTCCAGCGTCTTCTTTGTGTCCGTCGAAACATGCAAATCGCCCAGATCATGAATGCCTATGTCCTCAACATCCACGCCGGAACGGAAGCTGAACGTCTCAATGTTAAGCGAAGCCTGCCTGATAGCTGTAGGCCCAAACCGTGCTCCAGTACGATAAGTGCTCGTAACATCAAACGGAACACCTAGAACCACGTAA
>JBGPAV010000133.1:0-3239 GCA_041480925.1 Bathyarchaeia archaeon
ATCCTGAAATCCTGTTCGTATGCGACCTGGGAGAATCGTTTCGGAAACGCTGATAAGTGCGGGGTCAAGTTTGCAAGACATTTGGAGGCCAGTTACGCTCGTGTGCAATATCTTCGGCGCGATGAGAAATGTGCCTTTCTTTGTGGCTCTCAGAGTTATTTCGATATCTCCAGCGGTATATGGATCGAGCTTCATGCCATGCATATCAAGATGGTTGCCCAGAGAACTATAGGGACTAGAGCAGGCAGACAACTCAAAGTCGGGGGGCACGATATCCTCGATAATTGCTATCTTTACAGGCGTCTTTCCAGTGTTTTGGAATTCGATCCTGAAGTGAACGTTTTCGCCGACTTCTATGTTGGTTCTTTCGAAAGTGATTTTTGCTTGAATGTAGGGCCTGATCTTGCTCTGTAGATATGATTTAGCTTTCTCTGGGGTTGGCTTCTCATATAGCTTGTTACCTAGTAAGACTGCGTTTTGCAGATTTCCGAGTCTCTCCATGACAAGCTTGCTTACTGCCATTGTGAGCTCTGTGCTGAGGTCTTTGCCTTTGCTCTGTTCCTCTTTAGAGGCTTTCAAATCATTTGCTCTCCTTCTTCAATTCGATCGTCAGCCGCTAGGGGGGAATGTCAGAAAACAAATTTGCCGCTTTTGATAATAGGTTTGCCATCCAGCTCAACGGTCGCGTTCGTGACAGTGCAGCGAGCTCCAAAATTGCTGTCCATTTTTCCGCCAAGTTCTCTGTTGTCGCCCAAACCCAGCGTAACGGCTCCGAGGACTATGTTGTTGTACAGGTACCTTTTCTGTGCCTTCGGGTTTAGGCCTATCATGATCCAGGAGGCTTGATCTTTGTCTCCTTTTGCTTTTTTCCATCTTGCCTTTATTCCTTCTATGTTCTGGCCTCCGTTGAATGAAGCAAGCTTCCCATCTTTGAAGCTCCATACAATGTCTTTAATTAGCATTCCAGTGTCAGCCTCAGGGACGTCTGAGATGAACGTTCCTTTTGCACTTCTTTCCTTTGGCGGTACCGCCACGTTTCCTGCTGGCAAATCTGTAAAGACAGCACCTTTTTCCAAGTCATCAGCATCCACCACGCCATCGTTGACATGTGCAACCCGATTTTCCAACGTTAATCTCAAGTCTGTACCGTTAGTTGCCGAAATGTGGACTTCAGAAGCCTTCTCTAGCATTACTCCAACTTTCTTTCCCAGACTTCGCATACGATCATAGTCCACATTCATAGCGGCGTGAATGTTCTCTTTCCATTTTTCATAGTCGAAGCCATACGTTCTCGCCCTTTGATGGGTGACATATCCTAAAGATATATGTGCGGAACGAATTCTCTTTTCCAGGAATTTGTTGGTATATGGTCTTTCAGCCTCAATCATGGCGCCCATTCTTTCAGGCGTGATTTGTTTCAATTTCTCAGGATCTTCCGGACCTGATATGAAAATGTTGGCTGTAGTCACATCCAGAAGCGCAAGACTGAAGGGATTGGCCCTTCTTAAGTATTCTAAGGGCAGATTCAACACTGCCTGGTAATACATCTCATCAGTCTCGACCTCTAGATGAGTTTTCGCTCCGGTTCTTTGGCACTCCAGCGCAAAGGCCTCAGCCAAGTCAAGCATGTGACGCCATGTAAATATGCATACTCTGTCTTCTTCTCCAATTCCAAGGCATGTCTTAACCACACTTCCTACAAATGAAGGCGTTGCCATACATCCCTCTCCATAACGTTACTACGAATTGTTTATATTTGAACCTTGTGAGCGCGCGCTTTGTAGCTTTTGCAGGTCATGCCCTGCTTGGAATGTGCGCGCGCGTTGAAGGTCGTGACTTGCAAAGACCGAGGGCTCATTCAGGAAGTGAATCCACTTTTCTAGGTTCCTTGGCCAGCGAAACGTGGTCCCCTATTCGCAAATCACCCGTATATCTGACTTCACCGTTTATGCGACAATGCGATTCAACGGTTACGCTTTCGCCATACACATTGTTCGCTTCTGCGCCTCTCTCAAGCAGGATCTTTTTGCCGTAGATGTCTTCTGCCCGCGCGTTCTCGCTTATGACAACTCTGTCACCTTTCACAGCGCCTCGAACTCTGCCTCGTTTTCCGATTTCGATGTAACGAGCTACGGTTCCTTCATCTGTGATGATTGCTCCGCCAACTTCGATGCTCTCTTCTGCCTTTGCCTTTTTTGCCTCAAGGAATCCGCCAACCTCGATTTTTCCTGCTGAAAGCTCGCCCCGCACTTCAACCTTGCCTCCTACTTCAAGGCTATCTGAGATTTCTAGTGACCCTCCTACCTCGACTTTTCCTCCTACTTCAAGCTTTCTTCCTCTACCTGACCCCGTTATCTCAACCTTACCTCCCACTTCTATCTCTTCAAATTCCAGGTCGCCTTCCACTTTGAGCGCGCCTCCTACGTCTATGCTTTTTCCTTTGCTCTTGTCGCCTAGCCGAACAGTTCCGCCAACGTCTATCTCTTCAAACTCCAATCTACCTTTGGATTCGAAAGTACCGCCTCCGTCTATCTTGCGGATTTTTCCGCATTGGATTTTCGCAGTGCCGCCAACATCCAGTTCGTCTATGTTTGCTTCAGCATCTATCATGACGCTTCCTCCCACGTCCACTCTATCGATTTCAGCTGGTCCTCTTGACACAAAGCTTCCTCCGGCATCGATGTTTTCCGCTTTCACTTTTCCATCGACTTTCAAGCTTCCGCCCACGTCAATGCTCTCTGCCTGCAAGTCTTTGCTTATGACCAAGGATGCATCGACATCCACGCCCCTTGCTGCAAGGTTGCCGTAAACTACCATCTCTCCGTCCTCAACTCGGATGTCATCTGTTATTGTCAGATCTCCACGGATTAC
This sequence comes from Bathyarchaeia archaeon, assembly GCA_041480925.1. Taxonomy (GTDB): domain Archaea; phylum Thermoproteota; class Bathyarchaeia; order Bathyarchaeales; family Bathycorpusculaceae; genus JBGPAV01. The sequence goes on from JBGPAV010000133.1 coordinate 2,872, forward strand.
TAGATCACCTTCGGCTTTGAGCCTCTCTGCTGTGAGACTACACTCGAAAAGGTTTTCTCCTTCGCAGTAAACGGTGCCTGACACTCTCACAATGGCTGGTGTTCCCGTTCCACTGACTACTGCTTCTCTAGCTACTACCAGATCTCCTTCAACGGCATCGAGTATTCTCTTGCTTCTTGGAGGAACGGTTGTTCGAATGGTCACTCTACATCACCAATACATTATGCTGACCTGCGTGCTTATTATACGAAACTCACTTGTTGTGACTACAGACTGTGATGAACACGTGAAATCACGCGTTTCGGCCAACATAAGGCGTCAACAATCAAAACACCCTTATTAGACCGTGAGCAAAATCAAGAATGGAA
>JBGPAV010000134.1:0-3189 GCA_041480925.1 Bathyarchaeia archaeon
ATACGAGTCTGCAGAGTTTTCCGAAGAGCTTCGTAAAAGAACGAACGCAAACAGTGAGTATCGCGAGAAAGCAAAAGGCATGAGCTGGAAAACCTTGATCATAACAAAGGACATTCCATTTGCGACGTATTCAAGCTATTCTGACGGCGAATTGACCGAGCGAAAGCATGTGCGGGCAGCTGAGATTGAGGAGCTTCGCAAGAAAGTTGATTTTGTGGTGGAGATTCCAACTTACGAGTTGTCGATTGACGTGGCTACGGGTAAAAAGTCTTTAGAGACGCTGTTTCTGGGCAGACAGGTGAAAGTGGAAGGCTCTATTTTCAAGGCACTACAGTACAGGGACGCGGTTGAAAGAGTGGGCAAAGTCGCTGCAACTTTGGCTGCTGAATCAGAGATTCTTTCTAAAGACGATTTTGTGAAGATGCTTCGCGAACGTGAACTACTCTAGACTTTGTCTTGAAGAGACTATTGTGAGGAAGAACATAATCCATAAATACGGTTAAGACTTCTCCTTTTTAGCGTTGGTGCGAAGTGATGCCCCACCAATTTCCGTAGCGAACACAAATATTTTCTCGGTTTGGTTAGCGGGCAACATACATACTTTTTTATTAAAACATCAACAACTACATTAGCGATTTCAGTTTGTCATGATTATGAAGGGAAAAGTTATGGCTGACCTCAGGGAACACGAAGCCAAAACGCTCAGAGCATTGAAGAAGTTAGGTGGAAAGGCTTCAGTGGAACAGATTATACAGGAGACAGGATTGCCAGACGCTGCTGTTATGCGCTCAACATTGACATTACAAGAGAAGAAGCTGATCCAGTCAAGTGAGAAGAGACAGACTCTTGTCAAACTGACTGACGAAGGAAAAGAATATGCGAAGAGTGGATTACCTGAAAAACGTCTAATGACCGTACTCCAAGAGCTGGGAGGAAAGGCTTCTCTTGGCGAAGTAATTAGCAGATCTGGCTTGAGTGGGCAGTTTATTCCTATTGCTTTAGGTTGGGTTCAAAGAAAGAAATGGGCTGTCTTGGATTCGAAGACAAAGATCTTGCAAATGTCAGAGAGACTGGAAGAAGAAAACGATGAGAAGCTTCTGAAATTGCTCTGCAAGAACACACAGATTGTGGTTGAAGATCTTAACAAGGGACTTCAAGACGCAACTCAGATTTTGAAGGGAAGGAAACTTGCCGAAATAGAAGAAAAGACAAAAAGAGTCATAAAGTTAACAGAAGCGGGACAGGTTGCAGCCAAGAAAGGAGACAAAATAAAGGCAGAAGTGACGCAGTTGTCGCCTGAGCTTATCATCAGTGGCAAGTGGCGCAAAGTCAAGTTTCAAGAATACAACATTGCTGCGCCTGTGGCTAAGACTTGGCCTGGGAAGAAGCATCCGTATTTGCAGTTTCTTGACGAAGTGAAACAGAAGCTCGTCACGTTGGGCTTCAAGGAGATGGTTGGAACAGCTGTTGAAACATCATTTTTCAATTTCGACGCGCTTTATACTCCTCAAGGTCATCCGGCAAGAGAGCCCTCAGGCATATACTTTGTCAAATCTCCAAAGGAGGGAGACATTGAAGCTTACGCAAAAACAGTAGAGAACGTAAAGAAAACACACGAGAACGGCTGGAAAACTGGTTCGACTGGCTGGCGGTACAAGTTTTCGATGAAAGAGGCTAGGCGGCTGATTCTGCGCGGTCACGGCACGTGTCTCAGTGCCCGTACGCTGCTAAGGAAGGATTTGGAGATTCCAGGTAAATACTTCTCGATTGCCCGCTGTTACAGGCCAGAGGTGGTGGACAAGACGCATCTCACCGAGTTTAACCAAGTCGAAGGAATCGTCGTGGATGAAAGCTTGACATTGCGAGATTTGCTGGGTATCCTGGGCAAGTTCGCTTTGGAGATGGCTGGAGCGGATGAGGTGAAGTTTAGGCCTGACTACTTCCCGTTTACTGAACCCAGTGTGGAACTTGCAGCGTACAAGAAGGGCTATGGATGGATCGAGTTCGGCGGTTCAGGAATCTTTCGACCAGAAGTAACAGAACCATTAGGCGTTAACGTGCCAGTAATCGCTTGGGGTTTAGGAATTGATCGTCTGTTCATGATGCGCGCTGAAATTGAGCAGATAAACCAGATCTTCACAAGTGATCTGGATTGGCTTAGGAGAAAGGCGGTGATCTAAGAGCATGCCGACAATTGACATTGAATATGCCGAGTTTGAGAAGCTCCTCGGAATAGAACTACACAAGAACATGGACAAAGCAAATGATGTTCTGGCTTACGTGAAGGGCGAAGTGAAGCTCTGGGACGAGAAAGCAGACGTAATGAGCATTGAGATCAAGGACACTGGACGACCGGACCTATGGAATGTTGAGGGAATGACCAGAGCTCTTCGGGGCTTCCTAGGCTTGGAAAAAGGCTTGAGGGAATATAGTGTTGGCAAGCCTATTGTTGATATTCATGTAAATGCGGGACTCAGGAATATTCGTCCTTTCATTGGCTGCTCAGTGGTCAAAAACTTGGAACTGAGCGATGCGGTTATTCGCGGGTTTATGCACATGCAGGACAAGCTGGACCAATCTTATGGTAGAAACAGGCAGCGAACATCCATCGGACTGTACGAGTTCGATCTGATCAAATCACCTCTGACTTACGGCATCGCCAAACCGACTGAGACCAGTTTTATTCCATTGGGCTTCACAGAGAAAATGAACCTCAAAGAAATCTTGAAGAAACATCCAAAAGGACTGGAATACGGCCAAATTGTGAACAAGCATCCAGTCTATCCGATACTACTAGACGCGGAGGGAAAGGTGCTTTCGTTTCCGCCTGTAATTAACTCAAATGATTTGGGCAAAATTACAGATCAGACTAGAAACGTCCTTGTCGAAGTCACGGGCACGAACGAAGAGGCCGTGCTTAACGTTCTGAAGATCGTCACGTTATCCCTGATTGACCGTGGCGGAAAGGCCTACGCCGCTAACGTGTATTATCCGAAGAGGAAAGAGGCGGTCGTGACACCTTGTTTTGAAGCTAGAAGAATGGATCTGAACATAGAGTTCGTGAATAAGCTTTCGGGTTTGCGGCTGAAAGCGAAGGATGTAGCTGATTTGCTTCCGAAAGCAGGCTACAATGTGGAAAAGACTAGCCATGACAAGGTGTCGGTGTGTGTTCCCAGTCACAGAGTAGAT
>JBGPAV010000135.1:0-3140 GCA_041480925.1 Bathyarchaeia archaeon
AGCGAAACGGTTTCCCAAATATGGCGCGTGGAGAGAACCAGCAATTCTCTACATTGGACCCGCTGGAGAAAACAAAGTGCGAACGGCAGTTGTGGCTGCGAAGTGGACACATGCCGCTGGTTACGGTGGCTATGGAGCTGTTATGGGGTCTAAGAAGCTGAAGGCAGTGGTCGTCAAAGGCACTGGACCGTTGCCAGAAGCAGCAGACATTAAGAAAACTAAGAGACTAATTCAGACCGTTTGCGATAACGTGTACGAGAACGAGTTGTGGAGACGCTGGGGAACCGGCTCCGGCGGCTATGTGGTTGGAGCCAAAACCAGCTCTGAGCCTGTGCGCAATTGGCAGGACGAATGGCATGATGAACGAAGCTTCGGCGTGGACCAGTTTGAAGACAGAGTGTGGATTAAGCAGTACTGGAGCGACTTCGGCTGCCCCACCTCCTGTTTGAAAGTGGCCATGGTTAAGACTGGAAAGTTCAAAGGAGCATTAACGGACAACCCGGACTATGAACTTCAAGCATATTTGGGTCCGAACCTTGGGGTTTTCACTCCGGAAGGAAACGTGTTTCTCTCTTCACTCATTGATGATCTAGGGCTTTGCGGCATACAAACTGGAAACGTATTGGGCTTCGCCGCTGAACTCTTCCAAAGAGGAATATTGACAAAGAGGGATTTAGATGGAATTGAGCCAAAATGGGGCGACGTTAAAGCCTTCGCAGCCTTAGCCAAAAAGATCGCCAATAGAGAAGGTATAGGCGACGTGCTGGCTGAGGGAACGTATCGTGCAGCTTTGAAAATTGGAGAAATGAAGAAAACCGACGTGCTTCAATATGCTGTTCAAGCTAAAGGCGTTGGAATAGGTGCTCATGGAATCCGCAGTGGGAAGGACTATCCGGAAAGCATTTCCTATGTTTGTTCGGTTCAAGGCGGAGACCACACCTCAACCGCTGGACTGCCACTTGATGGACCGGGAAGCGAGCTCTGGGAGATCTTCAACGATTCGGGAGTCTACTGCAATTTCAACAGCTTCGGAATCCCCCGCCAAGTCAAGTTTAACATGTACAAGGCAGTAACGGGACTTGAATTGACACCTGAAGAGTGGGTGAAAACCAAAGCTAGAAGAGTGTTGCAACTGCAAAGAGCCATGCTCCTGTTAGGCGGGCCCGATCTAAAATGGAACCCGAAGAAAGATGATGCAAATCCACCCCGATTCTACGAACCATTACCATCTGGACCATGTAAAGGAAAAACAGTTGACAAGCCCAAAGTCGAAGAAGACAAAAAGAAATACTATGAAGAAGCAGGCTGGAACAAAAGCGGCATACCTAAACCAGAAACACTTAAAAAACTTGGGTTAGAAGATATTGACAAGGCTCTGAAGAAAATACGCATTTAGAACCAGAACACCAAGGGCACGTCAGTTTTATGATTGCCCAGTTGAAGTCAATGCTTAAATAATAAGGTTTTATACTTTATACGTAATTTGCATCAGTGGAAGTGAACAGGTTTGAGCGAACAGAAGAAATGGACTGACAAACTTAGCTCTGAATGCGGTTTAAGCTCAGCATTTCTGAAATCCGCCTTAGAAGAATTGGGCGAAAGCTGCCACGGCGACTCAAGAACAGCAAGAGAAGTCCTTGAAGAACTCACATTGAGCTGCCACATGGACGAACAAGAACTGAAAAAATTCCTAAGCGAAGTTGCCAAAAGCTGCCCTCTCGATGAGAAGAGACTAAGAGAGGAAGTAGTCAAAGCCAAAGGCAAGAAAGAACTCGCATTCAAAGCAACGGGCAAAGCTACAACCAAGGACAGCTCGGAACGTTTCGGCGCACGATAAGCTACACAGCCGCCCTCTAACATTCATTTTCAGTTTTTTCAGGCTTGTGAGGTTATCTATGAAAATGTTGAGGCCGTTCCGTGACTGTACGTTTTGTTACAGAAAAGAGAGAGAAAGAAAAAAGCTTTAGATGATATGCAGTTCTTTTCCGATCTTCTCGAATGCGCCAATTGCAAAGTCCAAGTCTTTCCGTGTTAGCGCCGCATTCATTATCGTCCGAATGCGAGCCTTGTCCCGTGCAACCATTGGAAAAACGATTGGCAAGGCAAATAGGCCTTCTTCGAATAGTCTTGCGCTTAGCTTCTTTGCTACCCCGCTTTCGCCTACGATAATTGGCGTGATTGGTGTTTCACTGTTGCCTATGTTGAAGCCCAAGTCCTTCATGGCTTTTTTGAAGTATCGCGTATGTTCCCAAAGTGTTTTCACATGTTGTGGTTCATTTTCAAGAACGTCAATTGCGGCTATGCATGCTGCGGCTACGGCTGGTGGATGCGACCCACTGAGCAACCATGTTCGCGACTTGTTGTAGGCGAAGCTGACCAAATCCTTTGATCCTGAAACGTGTCCGCCTACGACGCCGAATGCCTTCGAGAAAGTGCCCATTTCGACGTGAACCTTGTCGCGGTCAAGCTTGAAATGTGACACTATGCCTCTTCCGCCGTCACCTAGTACTCCTTCACCGTGTGCGTCGTCCACGTAGACCATTGCGCCATGTTCAGCGGCAGCTTTGGCTACTCCGTCCAAAGGAGCGATGTCACCGTCCATTTAGAAAACTCCGTCAGTTATGATCAAAATCCGCCTGTACGGTGGGTTGTGTTTTTCTGCTTCCTCCAAGACGCGATGTAGATCAGATACGTCTGAGTGCTTGTAGACGGCTCTTTCAGCGTGCGCGAGTCTGACTCCGTCAATTATGCTTCCATGGTTCAATTCGTCACTGATTATGAGATCTTCTTTGCCAGCAAGCTGCGGGATTAGGCCAGCGTTTGCAGCGAAGCCTGTCTGATAGACAAGTGAGCCTTCTGCATGCTTGAATTTTGCCAGTCTCGTTTCCAGTTCCATGTGAATGTCCATTGTTCCGGCGATGGGTCGGACTGAGCCGGAGCCTGCGCCGTGGGTTTGAACTGCTTTGATTGCCGCTTCCTTCAGTTTGGGGTGATTGCTCAGTCCTAGGTAATTGTTGGAGCAGAACATCAGAACTTTTTTGCCGTCAACGTTGCACCATGGAGTGCTTGGACCCTGTAGTATGCGAAGTTTCCAGTCGATCTGGTTCTTCACTAGGTCTTGGTATTCGTCTCGTAAGAAT
>JBGPAV010000136.1:0-3139 GCA_041480925.1 Bathyarchaeia archaeon
CGGAATGTCTGTTGAAAAAATCAACGAGCTTTCCGGATGGATTGGCTTGCCCAACGGTTTCATGGACTTCAACGAAGCAAAAGTCTCATCCGACAACCTAATAGGCCGTGAAGGAGAAGGCTGGAAAGTCATGATGGCAGGCCTCAACTTTGAACGCATCGTCTACTCAGCAGCAATGCTTGGCCCCATGCGCGAATCAATAAGATACGCGGTTGCTTACGCTCAGAGGCGGCTGCAATTTGGCAAACCGACAATTGACATTCCAACTAATCAGGCAAAAGTTGCCGAAATGTTCGCAGGATTACACACTTCACGACTACTAGTGTATCATGCTGCACATTTGCTGGACGAGCACAAGGACGCAATGGTGGAAGCGGCAACAGCCAAAATGTTCACATCAGAAACCTACGAGAAACTCATCAGCGAAGCCATAATGGTGATGGGCGGCGACGGATGGACACGATTCTACCCGGTTGAAACATACTTCAGAGACGCAAAAGTCAACCAAATCGGCGCAGGAACCAACGACATCATGAAACTTGTCATCATGCGTGGCGGAATGAAAGCTATGGGCAAAGACCTAAAAATGCCACGACGCCGAATGCATGAACAACTCAACGTTCCAATCTCAACAACAGAACCTTTGTCAAAAGTTGCTGCCACAGAAGAGGGAATACTCAAGGTTCTGGCAGAAGACTATGTCGTCAATCCAGGGCTTTTCATGACCAGAGATGACATGAAAGAAAAACTGGAAAACGCCAACGACGAACAACTCGACAAGTTGCTCAACAGTCTTGAAGCAAAAGAACTAGTGAAGCTTCATCGCGACAACCGGGGCACAATAGCGCTTGCCAAGGCAACTTATAGCGGACTGCGAAAAGCTGGACCACTCGAAATGTACAAATGGTATCCAGACTGGCTGAGCAAAAACTTCATCTTCTAAACTTTCTCTCCAATTTAAGATCTCTAAAGCAATCATTAGCAGCAAGATCGACTGTTCTGGGCTTCACAGAAAACATCGAATCTTCTTGAAAAGCTTTTTAACAATACTCCGAGCTAATAATTCCATCATTAAACCAAGGTGAAAAACTATGGAAATAAAGAAAATCACTGTTTTGGGCGCTGGCTTGATGGGCCACGGAATCACCCAAGTAGCCGCTCAGATTGGCAAATACGAAGTCACGATGCGGGACATCGAACAGAGATTTGTCGATAATGGAATGAACATGATACGAGAAAGCCTCCAACGCTTCGTCAAAAAGGCCCAAATAACCGAGGCTCAGATGAACGAGATCCTCTCCAGAATCCATCCCTCACTAGATCTAAAGGAAGCTGTCTCAAACGCTGACCTAATAATTGAAGCTGCACCAGAAAACATCGACTTAAAGAAAGCGCTGTTCCGCGAAGTTGACAGTTACGCGCTGCCTCACGCGATAATCGCATCTAACACGTCGTCCGTCAGCATCACCGAATTGGCTTCAGCAACAAAAAGACCTGACAAAGTGTGCGGCATGCACTTCTTCAACCCGCCTCAACTGATGAAGCTGATTGAAGTCATAAAAGGAGCCAAAACCTCTGATGAAACACTGCAAACCGTTCTTGATACAGCTCATCGAATGGAAAAGGAAACAGTTCTAGTCAAGAAAGACTGCCCAGGCTTCATCGTGAATCGCATACTAATCCCCGCATTGAACGAAGCAGCTGCGCTGTACTGGGAAGGCGTCGCCGACAGAGACGATATTGACAAGGCAATTAAGCTGGGCTTGAACTGGCCTATGGGACCACTTATGCTGCTTGACTACATTGGCTCAGACACGACGCTGGCTATTGCAGAGGTTTTAACGAAAGAGCTTGATCCAAAGTTTCATCCGACCACAGGATTGAAACAGATGGCCAAAGCCAACCTTCTGGGAAGAAAGACCGGTAAAGGCTTCTACGACTGGACACAGAAATAGGCAGGCGGCTGAACAGATGGACTTCAAACTGATCATCTACGAGAAAAGCGAAGGAATCGCCACCATTACACTCAATAGACCAGAAGCGTTGAACGCGTTCAGCAAAGAAGTTGTCGAAGAAATCCTTCAAGCACTGGAAGACATACGAAGAGACGAAAACGTTCGAGTCGTCATTTTGACTGGCGCGGGCGAAAAGGCGTTCTCTGCTGGCGCCGACATCAAGGCCATGATCGGCATAAATCCATTGAAAGCGAGAGAGCTGTCACTGATGGGAGAGAAGCTCTGCGTATCCTTTGAAAATCTTGAGAAACCAGTGATTGCGGCGCTGAATGGCTATGCTTTAGGCGGAGGCATGGAAGTAGCAATGTCATGCGATATACGCATAGCATCCGAAAACGTTCGCATGGGACAAACGGAAATCAACATCGGCCTAATTCCAGGCTGGGGTGGAACACAGCGACTCACAAGACTGGTAGGCAGAGGCAAAGCCAAGGAACTTGTCTTCACCGGAAAAATGATTGACGCAAGAACCGCTGAGCAACTTGGCATCGTCAACATGGTCGTTCCAGCAGACAAATTCAGGGAAACAGTCAGACAGTTTGCCTTGGAATTAGCGGCAAAAGCCCCAGTGGCGCTAAGAATAGCTAAGGCTCTGATTGACAAAGGCGCAGACATCGGTTTAGAATCGGCTTTGGCTCTGGAACGTGAAGGCTTCGGAGTAGTGGCTTCAACAGAAGACCTTCAAGAAGGCGTCAAAGCGTTCACAGAGAAAAGAAAACCAACATTCAAAGGCAAGTAGCCAATCAATTCACTATCTTCTTTTTAACCAGCTTCGAAACAGAACAGCGCGTTTTTGTTGCCAAATTACATGCTTTCTTGAAAGCATTTATATGAAAGAAGTTTAGTAGCCTAAGATTCCATAGGAGAGACTGATGACATGAAGGCCATTATTTTTGGTCCACCAGGCTCGGGTAAGGGCACTTATGCGTCTCGCCTGCAGGGAAAGCTCGGCGTTGACGTTATTGCGATGGGAGACATTTTCCGTGAGATCATGAAGGAAAATACTCCTTTAGGAAAAAAAGTCAAAGGTTTTGTAGGAAAGGGTCAGCTAGTTCCTGATGATGTTGTGATTGAGGTCTTGAAGAAACGTTTGACCAAGGTTTCAAGTAGTAAAGGGTTCATTC
>JBGPAV010000137.1:0-3096 GCA_041480925.1 Bathyarchaeia archaeon
CAAGCTTGTTCTCCTTTATCGCGGCGACAATTGCGTCTTGACCCTGACGACTACAAGGATAATCCATGTTCTCAGCAAAAACCACGTTAGGAAGAGTCTTAGCATACTTGGTTAGATCGTTAACATCTATAACTGAAGCTATAGCTGAACCACATTGACAAACAAATACGCCGATTCGTGGTCCTTCAATTTTGGCAACGGTTTCTTTTGCAGGAGCTTTGCTCTTTTTCTTGGGCGGTGTCCTGAACTTCTTTTGAACAACTCTCTTAGGCAATAGCTTCGTCCTCCTTCAACCCCACTCGTTTCTTCACGGATTCCCTTGCTCTCAGGGAACTTTTGGTCTTCAGTTCCTTTGTCATCTCAACAGGCGAAGTCAGCCTTTCGAGAGCCTTATTCCAAGCTCCCGAACGAACAGGCGTGTGACTGATACGAGATCTCTTGACCTCAAGAGCCTCATCAACCGGGCAAACAAGCTTGCATGCTCCACAGTAAACGCAAAACATCTCATCAGCATGAACTTTCCCATCTTTTTCAGAAAGATACAGTGCACCAGTTATTGGGCAGGCGTCCAGACAATCTCTGCAGCCCTCTGGACATTTCTCAAGATGTATGCTGATTTTTCCGTTAAGGAATTTCTTGACATGCATAACACCTTCGGGGCATTTGACCTCGCAGACTCTGCAGCAGGGGCAATAGTCTTTTTGAACATCAATCTTCGCCTTCAATCCCGCTTTCTCAGTTTCTGATAAAGACGCAACATTTTCAATCGTCTTTCCTTCCGGTGTGAACCATGTAAGTTTGATGAGGTCGAGTGGACATGCTTCTTCGCATTCGACACAGGGGGGAGTACATTTGCTTGAGTCTGCTTGTATGTCACGAACTAGCTGCGGGAAGCTGTCCTTCTCAATAACAGAAAGCGCATGTTTACCGTCCATAGTGACTTTGACAGCTCCGTACGGGCAAAGGATATCGCATATTCCACAGAAGTTGCACTTGGCCAGATCAACATCAATCTTTGCCTTTCTAGCCTTTCCACCTTCAGTTTTAGGCAACTTCTCCGTCTTGATTGCTTCTTTCGGACAAGCTAGGCTACAGATTTGGCAACTTACACATCGTTTTTTGTCCAAAGTAAGCTTGTAATTTCTAACATGAAGAACCCATTCAAGAGTCAACGTTTCAGGTGTGTCCTTCTTTATCGTCTTAAGAGGCATCTATTAATCACCATGATTACATGGTATACTGTGAAAGTCACGCGCAAGGATAGGCTTGCATTCACCTTCATATATAGTTTGGTTCAAAATCTACTCGATTCTAATGTTGAAGCCTTGTGCAAACTGCTACATAGCATCTCAAATTATCTTCATCTTTCAAAGAAACTACCCTAAAACCAGCATTCTCAAGCAGTTTCCTAAAACGTTCCTCCGAAAAAACCCTTTTCAAACCAGTCACAACGATTTCCGAAGTGTCCTTTGCTGATCTTTTTATCTCTTCCAAAGTTTTGGCCGGGTTAGGCGCGTTTTGAATCACAGTCATGGCAAAAACATGGTCAAAGATTTCATCCCTTAAAGGCATGTTGTCAGCATCAGCAAGAATCAAGTGAACATTGCTGTGAACCTGTCTGCGCTTCCGAGCAACAAGCAGTATTTCTCGAGAAATATCAAGCCCAACAATTGCTTCTGCCTTGTCTGCTATGCTGCCAAACAACAGTCCTGTTCCACAGCCAACATCCAAAACAAAATCAAGATTTTCGTGTTCTAAACTTTCAAACGCAGCCTCATATTTTGCAGCTTGTTCTTCGGCGTAACGCATGTCATAAATGCTTGCAGTAGCATCGTATCTTTTCATTACGCTGCGCTTCTTTTTCCACCGGCTCAACTTCTTTCCTTCAGAAATCTTATGTATGCATTAGGCTTCATAAGCTATCGGCGGGAACATAGTGCCAGAGTCCAAACCTTTCACCATTCTTATACATCCAAAAGTTGCTGAAGCAGAGAGAGTAGTAAAGGAAGCGGTTTCGAAACATCGTGCCTTAATCGTAGTTGGCAGATGTTGGGTGCATTATCTGGGCAGGGCAAAATCCAAACTTGAGCCGGGCGAACGTATACTGATGATTAAAGAGGACGGCTCGCTTCTTGTTCACCGTTCAGTCGGCTATGAACCAGTAAATTGGCAACCACCAGGATGCGTTTTTCACACGCGTTCCAAGGATGATGTTCTAGAGGTTCACGCGGTTAGACAGAAGCCAGCGGAATCCGTGAAAGTGTACTTTGACAAGTTATATTTGGTTTCTTCTATGGATCTCGTGGACGCAGGAGAGTTTTCTCTTTACGCAAGCGAAAAAGACATGCACAAGGCAATACTGCTAAAACCTTCACTCATCGAAGAAGGGTTCAAGCCGATAAGCTATGAAAAAAAGGTTGAGCCTGGCTTCGTGGACATATATGGAATGGACAAAGCTGGAAGGCTAGTAGTGGTGGAGGTCAAGCGAAAAACAGCAACCAAAGAGGCTGCAGTACAGCTTGCCAAATACATTGATGCAATAAAAGGAAAAGCTGATCGCAAAGTCCGTGGAATACTTGTAGCGCCAAGTATAAACAAGGACGCTCACAAAACACTGGAAACTCTTGGGCTAGAGTTCAAATATCTAGATCCGAAGCATTGCGCTAATGCGCTTCGGCAGGTAGAGACAAAAAAACTTGCAGATTTTCTTCAATAGTGCTCATTCGCTAGATGACTAAAATTGAGCCCCAGTTTTCTCAACCTTGAGAAAGGATAAAGGCACATCATCAGCAGGTCCGATATAACGCGCATATTTGAAAAAAGTGAACACTTGTGTTTCTGATTTGCATATAATGTTCTTTTGAAGAGTCAGCATTATACCACTAAGAACTGACAAGAAAGGTTTCTTTTGATGTTTAGAGAGGCATCAAGGAAGAGAAACTCCATAATCTGTTTGTGCAGCTTCTCACGATGTGATTCTCTATTGGAAACATGCTTCATGTTTGAAAACCAAATCTCTCAAAAGCATTACACTATGTACGCGGACGCATTGACTAGTTGCGACACTTTTCGAAACACAAACTGCGCGTCATAAAA
>JBGPAV010000138.1:0-3071 GCA_041480925.1 Bathyarchaeia archaeon
GACTGTTTGCCAACGATAAATTCCATAGATCCTTTATTTTGAGCTTTCGCTTCTCAGATCCAACAGGAGTGTTCAAATTGAAAAAAGAGGCCAGTTTGTTTCAAAAACAAGAAGCTAAATCACACAATATGATGGTTTCTTGCCATTTAACCTCGTGTAAGACGTTCTAGGTCGCTTGAGTTCCCTTATTTCTCTTCTGATCTGTCGCCAAGCAAGGTACTTTGGAAAGAGGCTAGAGAGGGATTCTCCATGAGAATGAAACATAACTAGTTTTGGTTCCGCAACTATCTTGTACCCTCTTATCTTCATTTCAACTGCCCAATCATAGTCTTCTCCACCAAACTTCAGAGCTCCAGAGATCAGGTTGGGCAGTTTCTCGTCGAATGGGTATTGCTTCCACAACGATTTTCGGATGAGACAATTCACTGTGGAGAAAGAGTCGTCTCTCGCATAGGTTTTGCTGACTTCAATGCGCTTCTTCCATAGTAAGTCGTATCCCATTTTTTCCCATATTGTGCCATCCGTGTGAGAGACAGTATATCCTCCAACGCCTGCAACCTTTGAATCATTGAAATGAGCCATGCCTGCTTCCAACCATTCATTGGATGATGGTAAAGAATGACCATTGGTTATGCATATAATGTCGTTTTCCGCTGCTAAGACTCCTGCATTTGTGGAGTAGGAGTGAGTGAATTCCTGATTTGGTATGGGAACTAGTTTTATCTTGATCTTTCCGTTGAAGAATGATTCCTTTATTTTGGTAAGTAACTCGGTCATTACTCGGAGGCTCTTCTCAGAAGAGTAGTTATCAACAATCACCAGCTCTGAAGGAAACGATGTTTGATGTGATAGCCTCTTCAGAAGCTCTCGAAAATGCAGTTCAATGTCTCGTGCGCGAACGAGAACCGAAACACATTCTTTGCTAAACATTGTAATGCATTGATGACTAGTGGCGTTTAAAAATATGCTGATAAAACATTGACTGAGGCTATTGTTGTCCTTTTAAGCTCAGGTTTTTTCCATGTCTTCGAGGTTCAGTTCTTTCCACACGATGGACAAGTCTTCAAGAGTGTGCTTTTCATCCGTGTTTTTTTGTTCGCCACGAGACATGTTGAATGATGATGTTGTAGAGGTCGGTTTAAAAGACTTGCGGAATCCATGAGTCTTAACTGATAAGAAACGTGGAAGATGACTGCACAGAAGAACATAAACGCGTAATTTACTTGTCTTGTAGAGCAGTTTTTGCTGAATATTCGGTTTAGTCATTTAAGAAGCATGTTGCTGATTACGGTACAAAGGATCGGGTAGACTTCGTCAGGTTTTAGGCTGTCCGTATCCAAGATCAGGTGGAACGGAGCGAAATCTTCTCCAAAGCTAAAGCCGTACAGTTTCTTGTAAATGTTTTTTGTCTGGGTCTCTTTGTTTTTTAATGCGGTGAGAGCTTCTTCGAAGTTTGTGCCGTCTCGATGGGCGATCCTTTTGGCCCGGACTTCAGTTGAGGCTTCTAACCAAATTTTGAACCCTCCTTTGAGAAGCCAAGGCATGGTCCAACTGTCTAAAACAACGTTTCCGTGTTGAGCCAATTCTATGAATTTTTCATCGATTTCCTTGTCAAACTCAGGATTCCTGTTTCTCTTCTCCAAGAACCGTAGACCTTCCGCACTTTCCCACCATCCGCGTTCAATGTTTTTGTAGCCTTCTTCCATGGCCATAGCCTTCAATGCGTCGCCGCCTGACAGGTATTGGAGATCAAATTTCTGAGCGAGTTGTTTTGCGACTGTGCTCTTTCCACTTCCAGCCATGCCACAAATGCAAATGGTCAATGATTCTTGAGAACGATTCTTCGTTCTCTTGGATCTAGTCATTTGCAGGCCTCAAAACATCACGTTCTAGACATGTCTAGCGGCGATTCTGAGGCCGTTTTTAAGGCAGTTGTGGCACAGTTGACCGCCATAAGGACGCCAGATTCGTCTCCTTGTTCGATTAAGCTTGCTTGTCTGCGAAGGAATTGCTTGCCGCACTCCTCCCAGTTGTTGTCCACAAACAAAGCAAAGCTGGACAGCATTTCCTTTTCCTCTATAGTGCACAGCATTGCCGCCGCCTGGAAGGCTTTTGTTAACTGGTTTTCTGCTTTTTGTTCGTAGGCTCGGTCTTGGCATTTTACTCACTCACCTCGATTATTCCAAACACGTGTGAGAAGATTGTACCGAAAAGCATGGAGCATAGGAGGTACCACCAGATGAGCGAGGAGAATTGCATGACGACTAGTGAAAAATCGGGTCCTATGCCGGGCAGGTAGGCAACGATGTGACCTACAAAAGTTGCGCCGAGAAACTGCCAAATTATGAACAAGGGAACTATGAATATCAGTGAGACTTTCATCGATTGCCAAGTCATCTTCGACTGGAGTTGAAAGATCTGCTTCTGCTTCTTCATGAGCCTTTCTGTTGTTTTCTTGTCTCCGCTTCGCTGTGCTGCTTTTAGTTCAGCTTGCCATTCTGCTATTTCTTTTCGCGAAGCCTTAGATTGTTCGGGGTTCGTGAGAAGACGATTCACGAGTGAAGTAAGCAGTGATATGGCAAGAGCCAGTAAGAACATGAAGATTGTGGAGAGCGGTATAGTGGTTGGCGGAAAGTCCATTTTTGTTTTATCCCCTTAAGCTGTGCATACATTCTGCAGTTCCAGATATAAAGATTCCAAATGCTTTGGAACTGATCATTCTAGTCAATGGAGACCCAGTCGCCCTTGTGTTCATACGGGCTATTCTCCGAATATGCGTCTGAAAGCTGGGATTGTTTCAGCTGCCCGTTCCTTTACGAGGATCTCGTAGTACTGGTAGATTATTCCGACTGAGAGCAAGATGCCCATTCCTGAACCGTATACTCCGAAGAAGTCAGACACTCCTGCTACTAGTCCAACGGCGATGCCGCCTAGGATGGTTACGGCTGGAATGTAGCGATTCAGGATTGATTCAATGGCTTTTTCTGACCGTCTATATCCTGGGATCTGCATGCCGGAACTTACCAGTTGATCGGCGACTGTTGATGCCCCTAGTCCGCCGACTTCAAGCC
>JBGPAV010000139.1:0-3042 GCA_041480925.1 Bathyarchaeia archaeon
AGTCGATGTCGAACAAGACCTGTAGTCATGGTGTCGAGTGCAGAAATATTGCCATTCAAGGTTATGATTCCGACGATGGCTCCTAAAATAAGTGAGAATACTGCTAAAGCCATGTTTTCAGTCAGGAACATTGTGAGGAGCTGCTTGTATGACAATCCTTTCACGCTCATCATCGCTGCTTCGCGGCTTCTTTCCCTCATACTGACAGTGCTCACAAGCGCCGTACCCACAGATGCCGCCAAAATGGCGAAGACGATACCGAGTCTCTGGATATCTAGGTTTCCCATTTTGATAACATCCGACTGAGATTGTTTCCACTGTTCAGCAAAGGACTGCACATAGCTGATGTTGGGTTCGCCGATATCTCGTATGATTTCGGCAGCCTGTGTGCCGTTGGCTCCGCTGTTAAGCTTCAGCAGTATTCTCGATGATGAACTCGTATAGTTGCGAACTTCTTCATAGAGTGTGTCAGAAGCAAAGGACCAGTAGGTGGAATAGCTGGGATCAAATTGTTCAGTGTCTTGTTCTGGGCCGAAAAACCCGACAACCTCGAGCACTCTGTTTTTTTCATTCATAGAACCGAACCCTAGACTAATAGATCCGCCTACATCGAGAGAATATCTCTTTGCTAAAGACCGTTCGAGAATTATTGTGTTGTTTCTCGTCTTAAGCAGGTTGAAGGCGGTTGCAACGTCATTACCGCTGAACCATCCTCCTTCATAGTAAGCTGAATTGAGCCAAGAATCTGGTTCCACAGCTTTCACAGATACTCCGATGCCTGACGGAGGTATTGCTGAAACGGAGTATTCTATTGTGGCATTCTTGACGTAGTCCGAAACATTAGTCATAATGGTCTCTAAGGTATGAGAAGCATTGCCTGCATAGGCCATGTCAACGGATATGTCCGCTCCAATCTGCGCATATGTTTGCCTCACTACAAAATCCTGTTCGCTTGCCAATTGTCCAGTGACTTGGAAGCTGTAACCTAAGATTAACGCGATCAAGAATGCTATCGCTGCTGATCGGGCTGGGTTTCTTCTAACGTTCTTAGTCGCTAAAGCGCCTAGATCGCCTAAAAATTTGGCTGCTCTAGTAGTGAGTGCCTGGAACTCTAATGAGCCCTGAATGAACAGCTTTGTGAAGCTCCAGAAGAATAATAGCGGTCCAACGTAGCTCAGGATGGCGTCGACGAAAATCCATATTCCAGCGAGCAACAAGATAATGAAGTTCCCGCCTCCGAACACGATCTTCGTTAACGCTTGGGTCATGTTTATTCCAGCAGCAAAGACTCCTATCTTGTAAGTTCCAAGAATCAAAGCAATCCAAGTCAGCTTCTTTCTATATGCTCTTGTTGCTTCAGTTGGCGCGTATTCTTTGAGTGCATCCACCGTCGGCAACTGAGAAGCTTTCCGCGCAGAACTGTACGTCGAGAGCAACGCAATAATGACCCCAAATGCGACAGTGAATATTATAGTGTAAGGGCTGATCACCTGCAGGTTGAACATGGCGTCCGTGCTAAACTGAGTGAACAACGGGTTCAGAAGGAAACCAACGAGCACGCCAAGTAACCCTCCAATGAAACCTATCAATAATGTCTCAGTTAGGAATATGCTCAGGATTTGGCGTCTGGAGAACCCTTTCGTTGATAGCAGTCCAATCTCGCGTCTTCTGAGATTGAACGAAACATCAGAGACCGTGGTGCCCATATACCAAGCCATGAAAAATATCGGCACCGAGACAAAAGTGAAAGTAAACCTGATAATCATCGACGTGAGCTGGAAAAGCCGCAGCGTTTGTTCGATGTTGTTTTGGAACTCTATGTGGAACCCTAGTTCTGTAGCTATTTTGTTCTGGATGTTGTTCTTTACTCCTTCAACATTGTTGATGGAGGTTTGGATGTCCCAAGGGCTGATTAGAGCTTCGCGGTTCAAATAGACTAGCACGGTCGTTTGAAGATTTGATGTATTCGAGGAGTCGTGTATTTTAGCCATTGTCTTGTTCCAGTCTACTAGCAGAAGATTACTCATCATGCTTGTTGCTTGAAGTTTTTGAAGACGAGTCTCCAATGGGTTGTCTCCGTCTTGCAATTCGATTGTCACTGTATTCACAGCATGGCCATTGTCGTTTGCAGACATTATTTTTCCTGAATGAACTTGTCGTTCATTAAAGATCGGGCCAACCCATTGACTGTAACCTGAAGCAATAGAGTAAGCTTCATCGCTAATCGTAGCAAGTCCCTTAACTTTCAAATTTAGGGCAACAAAAGAAACATCTCCATGTGTTCCATAAATCGAGAAATTGATCATAATGACATCGCCGATCTTGACCATGGACCCTAACGGTGAATTTTCTAGAACGTAAGTTTCGTTCTCCTCAATACCCTCCGCCGGTTTGTTCAGCCATCCGTCATAGACGTGAGAATTCTCATCAATTGAAGAAATCGTTGCAGATAGATATTCGGTAGTTTCATTCTCACCAACTAGAGTTATAGACCACCAATAAAACCTAGATATTATCTCTGCATCCAAGACGCCGTTGACTTCGAGGATCTTATCTCGTAATGCAATCAGATTTGTCGAGTTGGCGCCATACTGCGAGATTTGAAAGTCCGCGTAGATCTGACCGATTTCTTGGTCGAGAGCCTCTTTTGCCGTTATATTGGCTTTTATGTCTATGCCCGCAAAAAATGCTGATGCAAGCACGATACCTATTAGAAGGGCCAGAAAAAGCTTCCATGACCGTACTACATGCTTGACAGCATAAAGCAGGGGCATCACGCATCAAGTGTCAATGGTTGGTTTGACTCTTAAGCCTAATGTTCAGAACATAATGTTTAGAAAGCTTTCAGCAACTGCTTATGGTGCGTGTTGTCAGGGAAGCTTTGGAATGTCGAGTTGTTTCGCGATTCCATTTAGATCTTCTACCACTTTTGGAAGTAGCGGTATGCCAATTCTTGAAAGCCGTTCTTCCTCTTCGAACTCTTTCTCCCCATGAATATAGATTCGTGAAGCCCCGCTTGCCTTCGGCGCGTTCTTCAGAATG
>JBGPAV010000140.1:0-2998 GCA_041480925.1 Bathyarchaeia archaeon
AAATACGACTCAAGAGAAACGCTTCCATTCACTTCAGCTACTCCTAGAAGCAGCAGAAAAGTACCTAAAACAAAGACTACATTTAGTATGAAATGGATAAAGGCTCGTGTGACAAAGAATTTCATATATTGGAAAAGACCTAAGAACACGCCGAAGAAGCCGAACCAAAAAACTAGGACACCTAAACCTTGAATGTTCAAGCCGAAAAAGAAGTAGGCTAGGCTGCCCAGAATGGCAAATGTTGCTCCTGTCACCAATCCCATACAGCCTGCACAGTAAATCTTGTCACCAAGCTGAAACATATGTGCATTAAAGCTTCCGCAGTCTGGATGATGTCCCTTAATCGCCACAACTGTTTCGCCATTATCTACTTTCTGCTTCACAGTTGGGTTTCTGTTCACACTTTTACTGTGATGAAGCACGCTTGAGCATCGTGAAGGGAAGACTCCTGCAAGAATCCCCAGCACACATATCGTAATAAAACTTAAGCCTATCCACGGCTTCTGCTGTTGAGAAGGAGGCATCTTAGAATAGAATGTAAAGACTACAAGCAAACACAAGCCCAGCAGTGAAATAATCGTAAACATAAACGACTGCATGCGCAGCTTCCTCAAATTTCTCTGTTGCTTTCCATTCTGAAGTGACTGAGCAAATGTCGAGAAATAGGCAGGTTGAATGATATTCAAGATTTGGTCGCCGTTCATTGCTTTGGAATTAAACGCTTGTTTCACAGATGAACTGTCCTATGCTGATAGGAATCCGCCGTCCACCACGATCAGTGCTCCGTGAACGTAGCTTGACAGATCACTGGCTAGCATAAGAGCAATGCGTGCGACTTCGTCTGGTTTGCCAAATCTGCCTATGGGTAGTCTCAACTTGAACTCGACACCTGATTTGATGACGTTCATCCCAAGTTTATAGAAATCCTTTGCCACGTTCTTTGTGCCCTCCGTCATAATGCCGCCTGGGATGATGGCATTTATCCTAAAATCGTGCTTTCCATATTGTTTCGCAAGAGCTCTTGTTAATGCTATGACTCCGGCTTTGCTCATGTCATAGTGAGCGATGTCTCTTCCGAATGGCATTAACGCTTCTATGGAGCCGACATTGATGATCACTCCTCCTTTGTTGAGTCTTTGGCGTATCATGTGTTGGCACATCCAGAAAACAGCGTTCATGTTTATGCCTAACACTTTTTTGAGGAGGTTTTCGTCGACTTTTAGGAAATTTTTGAACGGGTAGATTCCCGCGTTGTTCACGAGTATATCTGGTTCGCTCTCATTCAGCTTATCCCATAGGGCGTCTATTTCTTCTTTCTTGGACAGGTCAACTTTGTGGGTTTCTATATGTACTCTGAACTTGGAAAGTTCCTTCTTGACAGTGTTTAAGCTGTCTTGATTGACATCAACTAGATGAAGGTCTGCATCTGCTTCAGCGAATCTGTATGCGATTGCTTTGCCGATGCCCGCGCCAGCGCCTGTTACTAGTCCAACATGGTTTTCCAAGGAGATTAGATCATAAAGCGGCGGTGGAGGATGTTTTTTGTTTGTTCGACTCATCTGCTTGTGCTCCCTGTTGATTCTTTTCCTATACGTTACTCTATAAGCGTTAGCCAAAAATACGGGTCATAGTGAGCTAGAACCCAATCAGATTGTTCTCGAATCAGAGTCTTTTGAGTAGCTCATCGATTCCTTGCTCCACTCCTTGGAGTAGCAGGAAGCCTCTCGGTCCCTCTCTCTGAGTAATCTCGCCTGCGATGTCTGTTTGCATGAGAGTCTTAACTTCGTTAATGTTCTGCGTGTGTCCCAAGACCCAGATGAGTTTTGTGTATGCCGCTGAGGGCAACATGTTGCCGCCTTCGATGACGCCTCTTGCTAACATGTCACGGCCTGTTTCGTAAACGCGCAAGTGTATGTAGCCGAACAATGGTTCGACGACGAGAACTACTGGGATTTCCTCTTCTTGGCATCGCTCGAGCGCCGGGAACATGTCTGTGCCAACATGTCCCAAACCCGTGCCGATTATGACTATTCCATGGTATCCTCGATCCACCATTGAGTCAAGTATGTCTGGGTTCATGCCCGGATAAGAGTAGAGCATTCCCACCCGTGGGTCGATCTTCGCGTCTACGTGAAAGTCTTCGCGCGATGTGCGTGGCTTCACATCTTTTTTGAACCAAGTTGTTCCAGAGTCTTCGATTTTGCCAAGCGGTATGTCATCAAGCGTGCGGAATGTGTCCCGACGTGAACTGTGCATTTTGCGGCAACGCACCGCGCGGTGAATGAGGTTGTAGCTGTCGCTTGTGCCTCCGTGCATGCAGACGACGACTTCAGCAAAGTTTTCGCGTCCAGCCAACGTGGCCGCATACAGAATGTTTCTAGGGCCATCAGATGAAGGTCTATCTGAACTTCGCTGGCTTCCGACTAGAACCACTGGAACTGGTAGGTTGCGCAGAAAATATGCTAATGCTGCTCCCGTAGTGCACATTGTGTCTGTTCCATGACCTATGATAACACCGTCCACGCCGCCTTCAATTTCCTTACCTACAGCTTCAGCAGTTCTCACCCAATATTCAGGACGAAAGTTTTCGCTAAGTATTTGATACAATGTTTTAGGTGTCAAGTTGACAGTTGAAGTCAATTCGGGAACAGCTGAGAACAACTCCTCAGGCGTGAACGCAGGAAGAACAGCGCCAGTCCTGTAATCAAGTCTTGAGGCTACCGTGCCACCTGTGCCCAGCAAAGTGACATTGGGTAGCTCTTTCTTGAATTTCACGTCAACGTGAGGAAGCTGATAATGTCCTTTCTGGTAGCCAACCATTTCGATTTTGGTGTCTTGATCCATTAACACGCCTAGGTTGTAGCCTGTGTCCACTTTCAAAGTCACATAATTGTCTGATGTGTGCTGGCTTCTGGGCAACAGTAGGCCATCATAGATTGCTTCACCTTTTGTGATTCTTACTTTACTCCATGTACGTATGCCTTCTTTGGTGAGTCTT
>JBGPAV010000141.1:0-2989 GCA_041480925.1 Bathyarchaeia archaeon
CTTACAGCAGTTTTCACGCCGCTTGTCTGCGTGGCAACCATGATATTTTCAATCTACATTCCCGCAACCAGAGGTTTTTTCAACATAGGCGAAACTATGATTTACTGTGCAGCCATCCTTTTCGGGCCAATCACGGGCGCCTTGGCAGGAGGCATCGGTTCAGGCTTGGCAGATCTCTTTCTAGGCTTCTATTACTACGCACCTGCCACATTTGTCATAAAAGCATTGGAAGGCGGAATTGTCGGCATTCTAGGTCACAAAAAGCCACAATTTCATTCGAAACGAGCATGGAGAGCCTTCACATTTCTTGTAGGTTTCGTAATTGGAACGTTACTAAGCATAATTGGCTCCATTTACTATGTTGGTCAAGTAGAGCTTTATCTGGGCATTCCAGCACCTCTAACTCCTAATGTGATCTTCTTCGTTGCGCCAGAATACTGGTACCTACTGGGAGCGTTGGTCATTTTCCTGATAACCTCTGCAGGCTTTGTCTTAGAGCCAGAATTTGGTTGGCTAGCCTTCACAACAATCACAGG
Source organism: Bathyarchaeia archaeon (assembly GCA_041480925.1). Taxonomy (GTDB): domain Archaea; phylum Thermoproteota; class Bathyarchaeia; order Bathyarchaeales; family Bathycorpusculaceae; genus JBGPAV01. The sequence goes on from JBGPAV010000141.1 coordinate 537, forward strand.
CGGCGCAATCATGGTTTCTGGCTACTTTCTGTACCAAACACTGCTATTGTTCCCACTGTTCGGCATCGAAGCAGTAGCCATCGCTGAGATCCCCATAAATATAGGACAAATGCTGATAGGATCAATTCTGGCATTGCCAATCATAAGGATTCTTCAGCGCAGCTTGCCACAACTTAAAAACCGAGACTGAAAATACATCAGTAAGGGTTCCAAATGAGATTGCCACACGGAAAAATCCCCATCGACATATTGAAAGAAGTCGTCTTCACAAATCTAGGTGCCAAACGCAAGGAAGTTGCAGTAGGACCATCGGCGGGAATTGACGCTACAGTAATTGACACTGAAAGCCGATCGTTAATCGTCTCTATGGACCCGATCACTGGGGCGTTAGAAACCATTGGCTGGCTTGCAGTAAACGTGAACGCAAACGATGTCGCAACTTTCGGAGTTGAGCCAGCCTTTCTTGTCACGTGCCTTTTGCTTCCTGAAGATTCACAGAGGAAAACCATAGAAACCATATGCACGCAAATGAATGAGGCTGCGAAAGAGCTGAACATAGCAATCGTCGGCGGACACTGCGAAATCACGCCTGGAATAGCCAACCCCGTCGTTGTAGGATGCATAATGGGAACAACAGAAAGAGGCAATTACGTGACCGCCGCAGGCGCCAAACCAGGAGACATGATTATTTTGACTAAGAGCGCAGGCATCGAGGGCACAGCCATCCTTGCTTCAGACAGAGAAGAAAAACTGAAAACCATGAACTCCAAAATGATCCGAAAAGCCAAGGAATTTTACACACAAATCAGTGTGGTCAAAGAAGCAATAACAGCCTTCAAGACCGGAGGAGTAGACGCCATGCATGACCCAACAGAAGGCGGCATAATTGGAGGAATCAACGAGATGGCAGATGCCTCAAACCTTGGCGTGAGAATCTTTGAGAAGAAAATTCCAATTCAACGTGAAACAGCAGAAATTTGCAAATTCTTCAAAATAGATCCGCTGTACCTAATCAGCTCTGGAGCCCTGTTAATAGCAACCAAACCAGCAGATGCAGATAAAATAGTTGCTCAACTCAAAAACAAAGACATACACGCAACCATCATAGGTCAATTCTTGAAAAATCCGAAAGAACGATTCTTAGTCAACGAGAAAGGAGAACAAAGAAAACTGCCAAGACCAGCCTCTGATCATCTGTGGTTGGCTTTAAAGCAAGAATGAGAAAACTCAGTTTTTGACTTTTCTCGGCCGCAAGATCTGATATAAGCTACCGACAACAAAAACGGCTGATCTAGCTATATCTATCATTGGGTATTTCACTAGTTCTGAGAGCTTTCTGCTTTTGAACCTGACTCGGTACGCATAAAAGAGGCTCAGCCCACTGGGGGGCACCAAGATAAAAGCAGCGAGAAGAGTTATTGAAACAAACGAGGGCATCAGAATAGCGAGAGACGCCAAAGACGCCATTATCAATGTCCATGTTATCAGGCCTGAAATGGACATGAGAACCCATTTTGAGAACACACTTTTCATTCCCTTGTTTTTCAAAACGATGCCAATACCTCTTCCATATCGGAAAGTCTGTCTCAAGAGTTCCAAAATGCTAGAACGGTGTTTATGTGCAATCGATACCTCAGGATCTAGAACCATCTTGTATCCTGCACGGCAAATTCTTTCAACAAGCTCGTCTTCGTCAAACCCATATTTGATGCTTTCATCGAATACGCCTACTCGATCAAAAACTTCACGCCGAACCGCCATATTGCATCCAGCTGGATACTGAAGCGGCGGTTTTACTTCGCTCAGGATTTCTTTCTTCTTAAATCTCCTCAGCACAGGCATTATGCTTTCGTCAGAATACTGCGAAAGAAAATCATCATAGTATCTTGACGCGCTTCCCCCAACACAGCCGACACCTTTGTCTTGAAAGTTTTCAATTATCTTGTTCAGCCAATTCTTTGGCACGACACAGTCGCCGTCTGTGAAAGCTATAATCTCGCCTTTGCTGTGCCTCAAACCTGTGTTTCGGGCCGCATTGAGACCACTTCCCTCTTCAATCAAAAATCTCACAGGATATGGCGCTACTACTTCCCAAGTATTGTCCGTGGAGTTTCCATCTACAATAACGACTTCAAACTTGTTCTTGGCATAGTCTACTTTCATGAGGGAATCCAGTAGACTTTTGATCTTGTCCGCACAGTTTTTGACTGGCACAACAATTGAAACCGTTGGAAAACTCTGGCTCTTTTGCCGCAATTCTAGCTACCCTCATACAAAAGTTCTTTTACAGTTTTCCTGATTGCCCCACAACTATTGAGTTTAGGTTCCCATCCAAGCTTCTTAAGCTTTTCCACACGGAGCAGCATGATTTTGACGTCTCCTTTCCATCCTCTCCCTCCGTCAACGCCGCCAGTGAAGCAATATTCAACGTTTTTCAGGCCCATTTCGTCACA
>JBGPAV010000142.1:0-2966 GCA_041480925.1 Bathyarchaeia archaeon
AGGCAGTCGCCTTGCCAATGCCCATTCAGGACGAGTTCAAAAGCCGTTTTTGACCAGCACCAGTAAGCATCCACAGATATTGTTTTCTACTGCCTTTTCGCTCCACGATTCCTTCAGCCATCAGAAGCTTAAGGTGATGGGTTACAACGCTGTAATGCATTCCGTTTTCGGTAACAAGGGTTTTGGCGTCAGAGGATTGTTTCTCCAATGTTGCCAGTATCTGGGTTCTGTCTTTTAATCCGAGTTTGATGTTCCTGATTTTTGACAAGAAGGCATTAGGATGGAAAGTTTCTTTGGTCATGCTTATCAGATGTAAATACAGCTTTCATGTAGAAAAATCTTGTTTATACAAAATCTGTCAGGCTTTTTTGTTTCGGCTTCTTGCTGCTCGCGAACATTGCGTCAATTTCTTCTTTCATCAAGGCAATTCTCTGTCCATAGTATGAGGGCAAATGATACTTCTCAACTAAGTGTTGCGCGACTTCCAAGTATTTCTCTATACCACCACGATACACAGTCAAAGTCAATTGCCCACCACACATTGGGCATTTGCCTCGTAATGGTAATCGTCGATAACGTTTGTTACATGATTTGCATCTGAAAGCTTGGGTTGAAAAGGCTCGCATATTTCCTGCAATGTCTCTCATGAAATGAGTATTCAAAACCTTCAAAGCTACTCGCCTAGCGTCAACAGCGTCAATTTTCTCCGCTAGCCCAAGCTGCCCATCAAGTTTGTCCACCATGGTCTTGAAACGTTTGTAAACGCTTTCAGGGTTACCCAAATTAACGTCTGATACAGGGGTTGTGAAGCCGAAACCTTCAAACTGAGCCTCTGTGCCAAGTCTCGATCCGACAAGGTCTATTATTTGGCTGACCTGTCTGGATTCTGCTTTTTCCAGAGTTTTCCCAAAGAATTCCGCTGAATAGGTTTTGGCAACGTCAAAATCGTGCGCTTGTCTCTGCACCTCCTTCGTATTTACAACTGGAATCAGGAGAAGCGGGGCATCCATTATTCCACCGATTTGTGCGGGCAAATATTCACGCGAGAAGTTGACCAAAGTGTCCAGTGCAAGCATCACGGCATCCTCATCTCCATCACAATCTCTGCGCTTAGCTGAATGCCAGATGGGATGGGCGTAGCAGAGGCTTAATCTTGTAAACCCGATGATTCGACCAAGAATGCCTGCGCAAGTGTGTGGCGCCAAACCAACAATCAAGTGTCCTACCAGATCATCTACGTTTTTCACATTATAGTAAGGTTGGAGACCATAGACCTTTGTCAAAAGCTCATCTATGAAATTTGCGACTTGCACAAAATATTCCGCGTTTTTGACAGGAATGACGACGTCTTGCAGCTTCAACTCGCACACTTGATCTGGATCGGTCAAATTTGTGCCATCTATAGCACAGGTATAACCCAAACGTCTCAATCTCTCAACAGAAACTCCTATTTCCGCAGGCTTAAAATGGGTCAAAGGTGCGTTCGTAGCATCAAAACGGATAGTACCATCCTTGTATACAGATAATTCGTGTTTCGCCCGAAGCACTCCTTTCTCAATTACTTCGGGGGTTTTGGACTCATTTATCAACCCTTTGACACCTTTAAGAATCTTGGGAACAGAGACCCTTAAGTTATTGCAGGCACTGTTAACGAGATCCTTAAAATTGGCAGGTTGTTTCTCATACTGTTTTGCAGGAATCATGCAGACAGAGCATTCATTATCTTTCAGGCTTTTGCCACATCGAGGGCAACTCTTTTCAGAAATCGTTTCCGAACCGCATACAGGACACTTCACTCTTGCTGTAAATGTCTTGCAGTTTGGACACTTGCGTTTCACGATCTCAATGAACACTGGGCCACGAGTTGCCGCCTTAATAAGATCTCTGTGAGAACCCCCAGCCATGCCAACAGGGAAAAGCACATGCACGAGCGGTTTCATCTCTCGCCGTTTTGCTTTCTCAGGTCTTCCCATTCTTGCGCCGACGAAAGTCGGAGCTTTTTCCCTAATCTGGAACCCTGAAAGGATACAGAGCCCATCCAAAACGGATTGGGTGGAAGCAATGTTCACTTCTTGAGATCTAGGGAAGCCGAGACAACAAGCAAAGGCTTGAGCGTCTTCACCTTCGACTATGATTTTGCCCTCAGCAATTTTGTGGGGCAGATAGATCTTCTCCATTGCTTTCTTTACGTTCTCGTCCATGTCTCCAGTGAGCTTACAGACAATTTGATCTTGATTTTGGACTTCACACTTGTGAAGCCACTTTCTCATCTGCTCAAGATCTTCTAGTGAAGAAAGATTTGTCCAAAAAAACGTGAAGCGTGGATGCAAAGGAACTCCCAAGTTTGTAGACAGAGCGACTGCTTCGGATACGCTTGGCATTTTGCTGAATGGGTCTCCTAGCATCTCTTCTAGTCTCTGAGGCGGGAGATTCGTGATTCTTGCAACATCTTCCAGGTTTCCATTGGATTTTTCACCGATGGTTCGGCGAAGGTCTTCAATCCACCACTCTTCAGCATATCCGGAGGGTGAGAGAGGTTTATTGTTATAGAGAAAATCGCCAAAACTGATCAATATGTCGCCTAGAAACAGAATTCTATCAATCTCTGTTTTCAGTTTGCCGTAGTTTTCAAAACTTACACGAAGAACTGAACCGTTTTTGAGTTTCACAACCGGAGGTTCAACTGAGTCAACAGGAACAACAATTCCGCCTTTTCCAGGCAATTCCAAGCGGAGCTGTGTGCCTCCAGCCAGAAATCCTTGGAGAGTCAACATAGTTGCTGGGTGAATCCCTACTGCCGATAAGCCAGTATTACGCGATCTGCCGTATCTCAGACGAAAACCGCCACGTGTGGAAGGGAAAGAGAAGATTGGGCGTCCAGCGATAACATCATCCATGAAGCCTGCGGTCTTCTTTTCAGATTTTCTTCTGACGTCTCTGAGCCAGTCCCAGCCCTGGAAACCAAG
>JBGPAV010000143.1:0-2943 GCA_041480925.1 Bathyarchaeia archaeon
AAGCAACAGAGCCATTCAGAGAATCCGAACACTTTTCAATCGCTTAAAAGTAAAACTGAAAACGGCTCTGGTCAAGAAGCAGAAAAATAGAACTGAAGACAAACATAAACTAGTCTTTGAAAGCCCGCAATCAATAGCTTACCAAGTCATTGGAAAGAGAATAGGACAAATACTGCCATTGTTCAAGGGCCTAGACACAAATCTCCAGAAATCAGGAGTAAAAGTCAACTTTAGAGCATACATCAGTTTGACAGTTTTGGCAGCATTACTGACATCTGCTGCGGCTTTGGCTCTAATTCCGATTCTGCTTTTCTTTGTCTTCAAGCTCCAGTTCTTGCCAGCCATCTTATTTGGCGTTGGCGGAAGCTTATTCACATTCGCATTTCTAATTATTGGCTTCTATGCGTACCCGATTTATCGAGCAGACAAGCTCAGAAGAGAGTTGGATGATGAACTTCCATTCACGACGGGCTACATGGCAATTCTCACAAGTGCCGGAGTCTCTCCTGAAAAAATTTTTTATTCGCTTTCAAATCTGAGCGTCCCTCTAGCTATCTCAGCAGAGGCCAACGATGTAGTGAGGAACGTCAACCTTTTTGGACTGGACATTATTTCAGCTCTTGAGAGAACCTCAAAGAGAACGCCTTCAGAAAGACTGCGCGAGCTCCTTGAAGGATTCATTTCCACAATTCATTCTGGCAGCAATTCGACTGCATATCTTCATGAAAAGTCGCGACAATACATGAAACTCAAAAGAATAAGCCTAAAGAAGTTCTCAGACACGTTATCTGTTCTTTCAGAGTTTTACGTTGTGCTGCTCTTGACAGGTCCATTGCTTCTCGTCATAATGCTTGCGGTCATGGCTATGCTTGGCGGCGGAAGCCTAGGCTTACTTAGCCCGGATCTCTTGCTTGGATTGCTAACCTACATTGGACTCCCGTTAGGAGCAATAGTGTTCCTGATAATCCTGGATGCTGTCACACCAAAATGGTAGAGACAAAATGCCGAAAATAGACAAGAAAACAAAAAGGATCACGTGGGTTGCTTCCATTTTGATAGCTATCGCCATAATTGTCTTTGCCTATGTCGAGTTCAGGACAGCCGCCACGGTTCTTGATCAACTTGTTTTCTTTGCCATAATAATCGCTGTCTTTCCTCCCGCTGTGCTAAGCTACATTGATTACAAGTGGAGAAAAGCTGTAGATGAGCATCTGCCTGATCTCTTCAGAAGCATAGTTCAGGCTCAGGAAACAGGTATGACTCTGCCTAAGGCGCTGGAAGAAGCATCAAAACGAGACTATGGCCCACTGACTGCGGAATTGAAGAAAATGACTGCACAGATCTCATGGGGTATGAGTTTCGAACAGGCACTTCTCGATATGGGCAACCGTGTCAACACGGTTTTGATACAGAGAACTGTACCGATGATAATTGAGGCAAGCCGCTCTGGAGGACGTATAGAAAAGGTTTTTGATCCAATGGGCAAATTCATACAGACCACACTGCTACTGGACAAGGAACGCCGAACCCAAACTAGACCATATATCGCGATAATCTACGTGGCCTTCTTTGTTTTCCTTTTCACAATCATACTGCTTTTCAAATCATTCTTCGTCAGCATAGAAGGCCTGCCTATACTCGGCAACGCAGTCATGTCGCCAGAGCAAACGCAGAGACTGTTTTTCCACATGACCGTGGTTCAAGCCTTCTTTGGAGGTTTAGTTGCTGGAAAAATGGGAGATGGAACGGTGAGCGCAGGGTTGAAGCATAGCTTGATTCTGATGCTGAGCGGCTACATCGCCCTGGAGTTATTTCTGTGAGGCGAGCAAGATGCGACGGAAACTGAGGCTGTTGCGTGATAGTCGGGCGATAACGCCTGTCTTGAGCAATCTGTTGCTTACCGTGGTGGCAGTGGCGGCTATGGCTCTTGCAACAAGTGCAACGTATGTCATAACTCTGAATCTGCGAGAGAACATGAGCGAGCGTCTCGTCATAGAGGACACGTGGTTTGACAGCGGAACAGGCAATATTGACTTGTACCTTCACAATGTCGGAAAGGTCGCAATCCATGTCGCGGCAGTATATGTGAACCACACGTCTCAACCTTTCTCCAAACCCTTTGATCTCGGGCTCAGCAGCCATGGTTGGCTCAATGTTTCTCTGAGCTGGACTTCAGGAAGCCTGTATTATATTGATGTTGTTACGACTAGGGGGACCCATGTTGGCGGCTATTATAAGGCGTCTTAAACGCGACAGGCGCGGCGTCAGCAACGTCATTGTCGTAATGCTAAGCCTAGTTCTGATTGTGATCATAGTTGGCAACGTTGTTCTCTGGAGTTATCAGATGAACCAGTGGGATCTGGAAAGAATGCAGGAAAACGTGACGATCTCAGATGTTTCGAAAATCACACGTTCCACGTGGTTCACGGCGCAAACAGAGTACAAGATAAATGCAGGCAGCAGACTAGGCGGAACTTTTTCAGACACGAAAACGTTGGATGGTTCTTTCGAAACGTTTAGAGAGGAGAGAACTCAGATTTTCAATCCTTCAAGCTACATCTTGAATGGTCAAACAAGCTACGTGTCTGGCAACATTCTGAACCTAGCGGCAAACGACAATGCTTACATGAATTTCCGTAGTTACCCGAATTACGAAATCAGATACCAAGAAAGCCTGTCCGCTTCCTCGACTGCAAGCACAACTTATCAAGACAAGATTTCAATCAGCTTCACACCTCAGATCACTTCGAACTTCACAATAATTGCAACGGCTGAAGTTCAAGGTTCGAGCACCAGCTATCGCGCCAGAGCACAGCTTGCGATAAATTCATCGACGTATCAGGAACTTGTTTACAGGGTTAAGGATACGACAGATTGGTATCCGTTTTGTGGGCTGAAGCAATTAACATTGAATGGCGGTACAAACTACAATTTCAAGGTGCA
>JBGPAV010000144.1:0-2882 GCA_041480925.1 Bathyarchaeia archaeon
AGAAGCCTGAGCGAAACAGGAGCAACAGTGGCTGTTGTCACTACACTCAGGACGGCTCCAGTAGTCCTTGTTGATTGGGTTCCGCGCTTCGGTCAACAGAAAATACCGGCCACCTCATTGGAGATCGGCCTAGGATGCGGCTTTCTGATACTATTCTCCTTCACGATTCTGCTGGCGTTGAGGTTTATTGTGAAAGACAAGGGAAGATATTGACATGGTTAATATAGAGCAGATAATTTATGCAATAGCGCCATATGAAGATTCCCAAAATAGAGGAGGCTTGAGTCTTGCCTGATGTGCGTATTGTGAACGTTACAAAGAGATTCGGCAAGCTGGTTGCCGTGGACAACGTGAACCTCCATATTCGTGATATGGAATATTTCGCCTTGCTTGGTCCAAGCGGCTGTGGGAAAACCACTCTTCTCAGACTGATTGCTGGTCTTATCAAGCCAGATGAAGGCGAAATATACATTGGCGACAGACTCGTGAATGATGTTCCACCAGAAGACAGAGACATCGGATTTGTCTTCCAAACCTTTGCGCTGTTTCCCCACATGACCAGTTGGAACAATGTAACGTACGGCCCCCGAGTGAAAGGCTACGACATGAGAAAAGCAGAGACCATTGGACACGAAGTACTTGAAATGGTCAAACTACATGAACGACTCGATGCTTTTCCAAGCGAATTAAGTGGCGGAATGATGCAAAGAATAGCTGTTGCGAGAGCATTGGCCGCCGGTGCGAAATTGCTTCTTTTGGATGAAGCACTGGGGCAGCTAGACGCCAAAGTCAGAAATGAATTGAGATATGAAATAAGGAAAATGGCGAAAGATCTAGGACTAACAGCGATCCACGTAACACACGATCAATCTGAAGCCATGGCGATATCAGACAGAATCGCTGTCATGAAAAAAGGCAAAATCATACAAGTAGGCACACCTCAGGAGCTCTACTTAACGCCACAAAACATCTTTGTCGCCCATTTCATCGGCGAATCAAACTTTCTAGAAGGCTACATCTCAAACATCAGCGGAAAAGAAAACACGATCATGCTTCGTGGCGACTTGACAGTTCAGGCGATCAATCATCAGACAAAGCAAGGTGAACGAGTCGTTCTAGCTATACGGCCAGAAATTTTCGGAATTGAAAGAGGAGCGAAAGACAAGAACTCGCTTAGCGGAACGATTGAAAGAGTGACGTTTGAGGGAACAAACATACGCTACGAAGTCAGACTTGAGAATCAGGATTCCGTCGTAGTTGTCAAGCCTTCACTTGCCCAAGAATGGTTTAATATCGGTGAAAAAGTGAGTGTCAGCTTTCTTCCAGAGAAAGCGCACATATTCACTTATCCGGACACTGGACTCAAGGAGGAGATAGCAGTTGAGTGAACTCGTAAAATGGTTTGAAAAAAGAAGAGAAACAAAAGCCCTGACAACTGTTCAGCGCCACCTAGCCTTGACAATGGGAATAGTCGAGGATTTGGACAAAGCTATAGCAGCCGCAATAAGAAACGAAGAAAAAGAAATGCGTAAATGCGTCGAAAGAGTGGCAAGCAGCGAAAAAGAAGCAGACACCCTACGAAGAAAAGTCATGGATGAAATATCAAAAGGCGAGCTTTCAGCTACAGACAGAGAAGACTTGATGGACCTTGTGAAAAGAGTAGACATGGTCGCAGACTGGAGTAGAGAATCCACCCGCATACTTGGCGCCATACCAATGACGGAAGTCCCAAAATCCATCAAAGATGAAATCATGATAATGGTGAACAGCGTGAGAGAATGCGCAAGCTCACTCCAGAAATGCGTAAACAAGATGATGACCAAACCCGAAGAAGCCCTTCAAGCCGCAGACACCGTGGAAAGAGAAGAAGAGAAAGTTGACGACATACATGAAAAAGCGAGAATACTGATGGGAAGAGAAAACTTACCCAGAGCCGGAGTAGCAGTGTTAATAAGTCAGCTTTTCGAAGCCATAGAGATGATTGCCGACTCCTGCGAAGACGCGTGCGATCAAATAAGGATAATAATTGTCAGAAAATAGGTGAAAACAACATGGAAACCAGAATTGAAATATCGGAGCTGAAAAGTGAAGATTCTGATCTGGTGAAACAGCTTGCAGAATTTATCAAAAAGAAAACTCAGGCAGACATAAAAACAGAAACCAGCGAAATAGTCGTGAAAGGAGAAGGAAAACAAGTCTCAAAAGTATACACCCGCCTGCTTCTAAAAAAATTCCTGCATCAGCAAGACCTAAAAGAACACTTCAGGATAAGAGGCGGAAAAGAAAACACACTAATCGTAAAAGCAACAAAAGTCTCTGAAGAAGAAGAGTAGCAACCTCACAGTTTTTTTAACTCATTCTCATTTCTCGTTAAGCCGACCATTCTCACGCGTTTCTCGGCCTCTTCTTGTCAGGATGAACGCTACTCCGACCAATACGAAAACTGCACCTAGTGCAAACACAGGCTCAGGAATCTCTTTGAATATACCTATTCCCAAAATTGTTGCCCCAATGGGTTCAAGCAACGCCATGGCTGCAGTCTCATAGGATTTGAGGTGGGACAGCGAAGAAAAATACAGTGTGTGCGCAATCGCCGTAGGAAGTATCCCCAGCCCTATCAGGGCCAACAAGGTTTCGAAGGCAAACGGAGGAGACAAAAGCCTGCCTGTTACAGGCACACCAATAACCCCTATAACGACCGCAGTGAGCAGATAAATCGGAGTCATTATCGAAAGTATGTTCATCTGACCGCGTATCTTTCTGCCCATGTTCAAGTAGAACGATTCAACAACTGCTGCTAGAACAGCTTCTACGTCGCCTTTCAGATTTGGATAAAAGCCAACTGTGCCTGCTGTTTGAGGCGAACTTTGGCTTTCTGCATA
>JBGPAV010000145.1:0-2842 GCA_041480925.1 Bathyarchaeia archaeon
AGCAAGATCAGATTCATCAAAGGCGACATAGCCAAGAAAGAAGATGTAGCAAAAGCTGCAAAAGATTGCGATTATATTGTCAATTTCGCTGCAGAAACGCATGTCGACAGAAGCATAGTAGAAGCCGGAACCTTTGTTCTGACCGACGTGCTTGGGACATACAACTTGTTGGAAACGGCGAGGAAACTTGATATTTCGAAATTTGAACAGATAAGCACTGATGAAGTCTACGGACACATAAAAGAAGGAAGCTTCAGAGAAGAGGACAAACTTAACCCACGCAACCCTTATTCAGCCTCAAAAGCAGGCGCCGAGCTTTTATGCAAATCCTACTTTGAAACCTACGGCTTGCCAGTGGTTGTGACACGATCCTCAAACAATTATGGACCCTATCAGCATCCAGAGAAGCTCATTCCAAAGACGATAATTTATGCTTTGGAAAACAAGCCGATCCCAGTCTATGGAACCGGCGAAAACATTAGAGACTGGCTTTACGTTGAAGACAACTGTGAAGCCATAGATGCTATCTTACACAAAGGAACAGAAGGCGAAGCCTACAACATCGGCGCACAACAAGAAATGAAAAACATTGACGTAGTCAAAATCATCCTTAAACTGAACAACAGGTCAGAGAATTTGATTTCCTTCGTTAAAGATAGACTTGGGCATGACGTACGATATTCATTGAACATTGAGAAAATGAGGAAGCTAGGATGGAAACCCAAAACCAAGTTCAATGATGGAATAAAGAAGACTGTTGAATGGTATCAGCAAAATGAATCTTGGTGGAAGCCAGTAGTAGAGAAAGAGAGACTGGACTTTCACGAGAATTGACTTATTATGAGCCCACCCAAAACTCCAAGTTGTGAATCGCATTGTCTCAAACTAGCCATGAAAAATAGAGCTTATATAAGAAATGAGTTCTTCACTTAGAAGCGCCTAAGCTGTGACAACTTTGATAAAACTGAGAATCGACGTTGACTATCCATACCCTTCAAGAATTAGAAGCTTCATCTACACAGCTCTGGGCATAAAGGTCGGCCGAGATTACCTTAAGAATTCGAAAATACTTGCAAGAATGATCAACGAATCATCAAAAGAAGTTAAGGCGTACTGGTTTTTCACGCCCAAAACTATTCCGGACAAAGAGCTTCTTAAAATGCTTCATGAGGACAGACACGAAGTAGCACTGCACATAATCAACAAACCGTACAAAGAACTAGAATTACTGAAGAAACAGACTGAGCGCAGTGTGAATTTTTATACAATTCACGGAACAGCACGCATCACGGCTAGAATCATATGGAAACGGTGGAGAACAAAAGCGCCAAAGATACCAGAAGACTATCCTTTACAGTCTTTTTATGAAATCCCAACTTTCGACTTGGACGTTCACTGCTATAACCACCCCGTTGAGGAAGCCTTTGATGATGCATTGAGCGAAGTTGAAGAAGACAAAGTTTTGCATATACATCCCATCTGGCTTTTCCAACGCGGGAGAATAAACCACAGAGGCCCATACTACGCAGTGTTGCGGAGGATTCTGGAAGTGGATAAGGAATTGGAAACGCTGACGATAAATAAGAAACTCTTTTTCAGAATTGCCAAGAGCATGGAAGAATATGAAAAAAACGTTGAACTGACTGAGGAGCTTACCAGCAAACTTCGAGAAAGAGGAGTGGACGTTTCCACTCTTATCGAAAGAAGATGGATTAACACAATCAAAAATCCGTCTCGATCTTGGCTTAAAACTAGCGATAATATTGCACTTCTGCAAATAACAGACTATGACGATTGGTGGAAAAGCATCGACAAAAAAACCCGCAACATGATTCGGAAAGCCGAGAAAAGCGGAATAAAAACGGAAGTAGTCGAACTAGACGAGAAGCTTGTAGAAGGAATTTGGAAAATCTACAATGAGACACCAATTAGACAAGAGCGGGCGTTCCCACATTATGGAGAACCTTTGGAAGCCGTGAGACACGAAATTCTCTCATCTAAAAATTGCACACATATCGGAGCATATTTTCAATATGAACTTGCAGGATTTACTCAGTTGGTCCATGGCGACAATGTAGCAAGAATTTCACAAATTCTCTCTCTACAGAAGTATTGGGATAAAGCTGTGAACAATGCACTTGTTGCAAAAGCCGTGGAAATCTGTGCAGGCAAAGGCACACGGTTTCTGATTTATGGCCGAATGGGAAACCACCCCACGTTGGACAGTTTCAAGCAGAGCAACAACTGCGTCAAATTCGATCTTACAAGATTCTACATACCACTTACAACGAAAGGCAGAATAGCCGCAAAACTTGGTTTGCACAGAGAAATGAAAGATAGGTTTCCTCAGTCAGTCAAATACCCGCTCATTCCAATCTACAATTGGATAAGCAGAACCAAAAGCAAGATTAAAACACGTTCGTAACCCAAATCAGTGCCACAAATCTAGTGTTCATTTTGCGCAGAATATTAAATATGCAAGCAAGCCTTTATGGATGAACCAGCAGCAAAAGGTGGACGTTTGGCAAAAAAGGATCTTCGGCTTCAGTTTTCTGGCTTCCTGATATTTGCCACCAAGTTAATCAGCGTAGCAACAGGCCTCATCTTTCAGCTCATAATTGCGCGTTCGACAACAAAGACTGAATATGACATATGGTTCAACACGTACGATACGGTTTTGTGGTTCACACTACTGGCAGGTGTTGTTCCCTTCTGGACAATGCGGTTCGTTGTCAGAGAAAAGGAAGGAGCGGTCAAAACAGGTATTCTTTCGAATCTTGCGATCTCGATAGTAGCCACACTTGTTTATCTTCCGCTTGTTTCCTTCATCACTTCAGGCTTA
>JBGPAV010000146.1:0-2801 GCA_041480925.1 Bathyarchaeia archaeon
GCAAAGTCCCTTAATTCTGGGTTCTCTTGCAGTATGCCGCTTCCACCTGAGAAAGTTGTGCGTAAGCTGTGGCGATCCACTTCAACATCAAAATAGTCGTTGCCGTAATTTACGGATAGAACTGCAGCAAGCATCATAGCTGAGCCCAGGAGGAATCGATCAAGAGCAAAGCAAACGCCTGACACTACAGCTAGCAAGACCCCAAACAAGAATAAGAGAAAGGCGATCAACGGAAGTTTCAGTCGTCCAAGCTGAATGATCTTTAGCACCGTTTCAGCTTTCGAAATCATCACCTTCTATCTATAACAATAGAGTCATATCCAGAGAAAAATCTAGCGCATGTCATTGGCTTAGCACGTGAATCCCTGCATCCTCTAATACAGTGATGGGTTTCCTGTGTCGTCCCAAGGCATGGGTTTGGCTGGTTCTATGAGGGTTCAAACGCGGGCTCTAATCTATGTGACCCCACCAATGCAGAGCCAGTTGCTCTCCACAAATCATAAGAGTATTACAATTAATAATCTGATCGTGGTCTGATGGTGACTCAAGACAAAGAGGACTATTCAGATTATTCTAGACACATCACGACTGTTATGACTGAAATGACTGTGATTAATGGTTTCATATTCACAGCCATCATCTCGCTTCTTACGAAGCTTGAGCAACCTTCAATGCTCTATTCTCAACTTTTGTTTTTGCTTCTGGCTATTCTTTTTGACTTGAACGGTCTTTTGATACAGCATCTAACGGTGGAGACTCTTTATTTTTGCAGAAAACTCCCTCCGCAAACTCGAAAAGTCACTATCCGTGTCGCATTGATGTTTGTTATTGCAAGCCTGTTTGGATTCGCTATTCCTCTCATGTTTCTCATTTTTGACTTGGTGACTTTGGCAAGTGTATCAGCAATCATTTGGCTCTTCGGTATCGCCGCATATTTGGCTCTTATCTTTAAGCCGCTGAAGGAATTTCGAAAGAGACGTTAGAGGATCAGATCGTTTCTTTGCCAATATCTCACTTAAGCGGAAGAGCCTAGTTATTTGGCTAAGAAGCGATATTTTTCCAGTCTTTCGCAACCCTGTTCTTCTGCTTCGGCACAACCTCCGTTAGGTAGTGCTAAGACTAAATACATTCTTTAGCTCAAGTAACAGAAGAAGCTGAAACAAGGGAGTATCATGATAAACATCAGAGAAGCCACCAAAGACGATAACAACACTCTTAACGAACTGCAGAAAAAATGTCCAATGGGCACAAGCTTTGTTCTCGGAGTCGACAGTTCACCTGACTACTTTGCCCGCTCTAAACCATTCGAAAATTGGCACGTTTTTGTGGCAACTGAAAATGGCGCCACAGTTGGTTCGGCGGCGTGTGCAATCAGCGACACGTATGTTGAAGGCAAGCAACTCAAGACTGCCTATGAGTACGGTTTCGCCGTTGACCCGCTTCACAGGCGAAAAGGAGTCGCGGAAAAACTGCAAAAACAAATTGAACACGCTGCACTTGACAACGATGTTGATCTAATGCATCTAGACATAACCCAAGATAACTTTCCATCGATAAGTTTCTTTTCCAAAATGGGATTCCAGAAAGTGAAAGACTGCACGACACTTTCTTTAATGCCTTATAAGAAGCAGAAGACTTCAGAAGAGACCCACGTACGAAGCATGGAAAAAAATGACGTTGATGACGTGGTGAACCTCATTAACGACATGTACCGCGACTACAACTTCTTCACTCCTTTCCAAGCCAAGAGCTTTCTAGCGTATCTAGGAAGGATGCCACACTTCGACTTACGCAATATTCTTGTTCTTGAAGAAAATGATGAAATTAAAGCCTGTCTAGGATATTGGGACTACAACAAAATCAGAAAATACATAGTGCAAAAACTCAATTGGAAGTTGAAAGCGCAAACAAACATGATAAGACTAATCGGCCTATTCACCAAAATGCCACACATTCCCAAGCTTGGCGAACCACTCCTGAGCTACAACTTGACAACCATAGCATACAAGAATTCTGAAAACATGGCGGAACTAATGAAAAGCATGATCAACATTGCTCTGGAGAACAAGATTGACTTCATTAATATAGCGATAGACCCGAGCAACCCGACAGCTGCAGTTCTCTCGCAATTCAGACACACTGAAATGAGACTGCACTTCTTCACCAAATTACTTAGACAAGAAAGATTGCCCAATCTTGGAGAAAGAAAACTCTACATAGACGCAACTGAAATGTAATTAACACCAAGATAGTTTTGCAGAATAAGCTATTTCTTGAATGGTCTTCTGCCACGCGCGGAACAATGCAATGCCAAACTGCCCGTCAAGGCATCTACCTGCAAACCCAAGCCTACCCTCAGCCAGAGCATGCTTCAGATACTCAAAATGTTCATCAACAGTCGCTTCTTCCTCAGCAGTCATATCATGCAAAGCCTCAGGTCTAATCAACCTCAAAACATAGACAAAATTACAATCATTCACCATATATCCCCCTCTACTTTTAGCTCAAGATACTGCCTTCCTTTGCTCAGGATACTTCTCAAACTCGCTACAATCAATTATCTCCTTCAAATGCTGAGCAACCTTCCAGACCTCATGATACGTATTGTAAAGCGGCACAGGTGCAATCCTAACAACATTCGGCGGCCTAAAATCAGGAACCACACCTCTGGCCCTCAACGCCTCAGTTATCCTCATAGCCTCGTCATGCTCAACAGCCACATGTCCACCTCTACGCTCCTCTTCTCTAGGAGTTCCAACACCATAGCAGTAGGGTTTCTCAGAAAGCAACTCATCAACCAA
>JBGPAV010000147.1:0-2800 GCA_041480925.1 Bathyarchaeia archaeon
AAACTTGTGACCACAGGAATAGGTGTTTATCTGCTTTCTTGGATAGTCTTCTGGGTGTTGTTTTATACAGTTTTGGCTGGTTCTCCGCCCTAGTCTTCCTCTTCTTGGAAATAGTTCTCCATCGTTGCTTGGCTCTTGTCTGCTTTGACTGTTTGAATGCCTTCTTTTGACGCGGAGTTTCCGTTTGCAGTGGGAATGTCTGCTACGTTTAGTCTGCTGAACACTCGCATACAGTCAGCCCAAGCTGAGAAATAGCCGCGGTCAAAGTCTCCGTGAAGCTTGTTGCCCACATGCTCCAGAAACTCGCGCCTATACGTGTGCAATGTCGGCTTGTCGCCTAGGTCTAGTTTTGGGAAAAAAGCGTATGAGTCGCCGTTTGCTCTTCGTGAGAGGAACATGCCGTATAGGGCTCTGAAATAACCTCTGTTCCACTCTGTTTTCTGCATCTTCCCTTTTATTCTATCCAGCTCGCGCTCCGCTTCGGTAAACTGTCTACTAGCTAAAAGCTGAAAATACCTTGTAACTAGCGCTGAAGGAATAGGCATCCTTAACGACCACGAGGCTTCTTTTCCTCTTCGGAAGCATCCTCTATTCCGTTCTCTGTTATTTTAAAGATTTCTTCTCCTTCCGGAAGATATGGACTTGAAACCAAGCGAGCTATGCGTATGGGTCCGTGTGCCGCTCTCCTCAGATAAACGCGCGTGTGGCTCGTGTGTCCCACAATGTGACCGCCGATAGGTTGAACAGCGTCTCCGAAGAACACGTCAGGCTTAGCCATAACCTGGTTGGTTACAACTGCTACGGCGTTGAAGGCTCTGGCCAACCGAATGAGCTTGTGCATATGCTTGTTGAGTCTCTGCTGTCTTGGGGCAAGCATTTCTCGTCCAATGTATTCGCTTCTGAAATGTGCAGTCAACGAGTCAACGATAATGAGCTTCACGTTATTCTGCTTGATCACTTCATCAGCTTTGTCAAGCAAAAACATCTGATGGTCTGACGTGTAAGCCTCAGCGTAGATGATGTTTTTAGCAACCTGTTCAGGATCTAATCCTAAGTGTTTAGACATTGAAACTATCCTTTCGGTTCTGAAAGTATTTTCTGTGTCAACATAAAGCACGGCACCGTTTAAGCCGCCGCGTTCAGGGGGAAGCTGAACGTTGACGCACAACTGATGGCAGATCTGGCTCTTGCCGGTGCCATACTCGCCGTAAAACTCTGTTATAGTCTGCGTCTCTAATCCGCCGTCAAGAAGCCGATCCACAACCTCACTTCCGCTTGTCAAACGCAAGACATCCTTGCGCATCTTGAGTAGCTCATCTGCTCGGATGAAGGAAACTCCGATGGATTGACGTGCAGTTTCTATTATGGCAAAGGCTTTCTTGTCACTTATGCCTGCTGGCTCAAGCTCTCTTGCGGTTGCCATAGCCAGAGACTCAACGGTGTGATAGCCCATTTCCTTCAGTTTTTGAGCTGTTGCTGGGCCTACTCCTGGCAGATCCTCTAGAAACTCGTATTTCTTCTGCACAGGGCTTTCTTCTGCCTGTTCCTCTTCAGCCACTGAATTGTTCCTCCTTCAAGTAATGTTTCAAATAGTTGAGACAAGCCGTATTTAAAACACTCGAAGCAACATGACGCTTAAACAATGGAGAGAGATGAGTTAAAGTGAGAATCTTCTTGCCCTTTCAAATGTCTTCTTGATTTTCGCATGTGCTTTAAGACAAGATATAAGTACACGAATCTTTCTAAAAGCTGACAAAAGAGGGGAATAACAACTGGAAACATCAAAACTTGTTGAAACCGTCGCCTTCAACATTCTGAAGCAAGCCGTGATCTATCTGCCAGAAGATGTTAAACAAGCCTTGAAGAAAGCGTACGCCGAGGAGACAGAGACAGGAAAAACACAACTCAAAGCGATATTGGACAACATCGAACTAGCCGAGAAATACCAAGCACCGGTATGCCAAGACACAGGCACAATAATCTACTACATCAAAGCGGGAGCCAAAGCAAAAAATCTTGACAAAATCGAAGAAGCAGTTACAAACGCGACGAAAAGAGCCACAAACGAAGTTCCACTACGGCCAAACGCAGTGAACCCGTTCACAGGAAAGAACAGCGGAGACAACACTGGGCGATACTTGCCATTCTTGAACTGGGAAATCACCTCAGGAGACAGCATTGAGCTGACCGTGATGACAAAAGGCGGAGGCTCTGAAAACGTCTGTATCGGCGGAATGATAGTGCCAGGCGAGGGAATCAAAGGATTAAAGAAATTCGTTGTTGACGCAGTGGTAAAAGCTGGAGCTCAGCCGTGCCCTCCAAACATTCTGGGCATCGCCATGGGTGGCGGCGCAGACATCTCCATGAAGCTTGCCAAAAAGACTCTGCTGAAGCCTCTGACAGAACACAATCCTGATCCCGAGATTGCGAAGCTTGAGAAAGAGATACTTGAAGCTGTGAACATGACTGGAATCGGCCCAATGGGGTTGGGCGGCAAGACAACTGTGCTGGGCGTTCACATTGACTATGCGTTCAGGCATCCCGCATCTTTCCCTGCGGCTGTGGCTTTCAACTGTTGGGCTACGAGAAAAGCTTCGGCGAGAATCAACGCTGATGGAACCGTTGAGTATTTGACTCATAAGCTGAATTGGTGAGGTGAAGAAGAATGGCAGTTTTCAAACTAAAAACACCCATATCAGAGCAAGACATTCGCAAACTCAAAGTCAACGATGTTCTCTACGTTACAGGAACAATAGTGACGGCGAGAGATCAGGCCCACAGAAGAGCGTTGGAATACTTC
>JBGPAV010000148.1:0-2768 GCA_041480925.1 Bathyarchaeia archaeon
CGAAACGATTGAGTTTTGAAAGCCCTCTTCGCTCATGATATGAAACCGGTACTTCAGAAATTCTTGCCCCTGCCTTCTTAGCTCGAGCCAACATTTCGATCGCAAATGGCATCCCATCTGCTTGTGTTTTGATTCTTCGTGCCAGATCGCTGCTGATTGCCCTGAGCCCGCACTGAGTATCAGAAACATCGAGTTGAAGAAGAATTCTCCCAACCAATGACAATAATCTGTTTCCAACTATGTTAATAAGAGGCATTGCATCTCCGTCTATTTTGTCAAACCTGTTGCCTATGGCCATGTCCGCTTTGTTCTCTAGAACTACCTGGAGCAAGGATGGAATGTCAGCCGGATCATAGGTTCCGTCAGCATCAATCATCACAATTATGTCCGCTTTGAAATTACCATAGGCATAAACGAACCCCGTTCTCAGGGCGTCGCCATAACCCTTGCTCCGCTGAAAAATCACAGATGCTCCTTTGTCTTCTGCAATCTTCACAGTCTTGTCTGATGAACGACCATCCACAATCAAGACATCATAATTGTAGGAGTGCAGGGCGCGTTCAAGGCTATCTAGAACAAGACCTATACCCGTTTCTTCATCAAGAGTTGGAATAACCACGATTACCTTCTCGGCGTTGTTGCCTGCTGATTTTTCGAGCGGTAGAGAGGACTGCGGATAATTCTTAATCCCAGTTTTCACTGACCAATCCCCCTGTGACCAGAGCGGATGAGAAAGTATGGACTAGAAAAGAACAAGATCTGCTTTCTCCTCTCCAACGCCCCTTCTCAATATGCGCTGAAGAAAATAATCGTTCGGCGGCTAAATAAGCGTAACTGAAACTATGTTCTATACGGAAAATTGAGTGTTCAAACGGTCATGCACACAATTTTATCAAATAATTCACATTCTCAATGGCAGTACGCTCCCAGTCAGGTTGCACACGAAAACATTGGTGATGCACCTGCAACAACGCGTTTCATGCAATACAAACCCACACGAGCCCTTCTAAGAGCACACGTGTTAGTCAACGATTTGAGTAGAGGGCCCGGAACCGTCTTTTTACTTCCTCAAGTTTCATAAAAAAACTAATCAAAGGGTCCTCAAGGGCTCTTTTTGCACATGTGCGTCTTGTTTTCTTTTTCCTGCGATGCAGAATCTCCATTTTCTCAAGATACTTCTTGAACACCGGATCCCTGCTACAAAGGTTATCCAGAAAAACATGCAAGTTAGCCGCCGCAACAGCGCTACGATCGTTTGGATAACATTTCCTGGGCAATAGCAAACAAGGCGAGGCCTTTTACGTGTTAGGTCCTGGCCTTGGGAAAAGGTAATAAGCTCTGTGGGAAATGTGCATTCCGAGGAAAGGAAACGAAGAATGGATGTTCTTGAGGCTATAAGGTCGCGTAGAAGCATCAGAAAATACAAGCCAGAATCTATCCCTGAAGAGAAGCTGAATACTATTCTCGAAGCTGCTCGTCTGGCGCCTTCTGCCGCCAACCGTCAACCATGGCGCTTCGTAGTAGTCCAAAGCGTAGATCAGAAGAAGGCTCTGGCGGAAGCAGCAAACAATCAGACATTTCTGAACAACGCTGCCGTGATCGTTACGGCAGTAGGGGATTCGGGGTTGTCTGCAAAATGGCACGAGAAAGACACGATGATAGCCTTGGAGCACATGGTTCTTGCAGCCACGGCTCTTGGCTATGGCACTTGCTGGATAGGGGCCTTCGACGAAGAGGCGGTGAAGAGTCTGCTCAAAATCCCTGAGAAAATGAAAGTGGTTGCCCTGTTGCCGATCGGTATACCTGATGAGTTACCAGCCCCCAGACCGAGGAGAGAGTTTTCAGAGACTTTCTTCAAAGAAGAATGGCACCTGCTGTAAATGTCCTTGGAAAAGAGCTCGCGAAACTGGAATTCCGGCAGCTCCGAAGAGCGTTCAAACCCGATAATAGTGTGCTATCAGGTGGCCGAAGGTGAGCATGACTTTTTCTCTGTGAAAGAATATGGAGTGTTTGAGGGATATGTCTGCCAGTTGGATATCGCCAAGCACCTGTTCAACGTCTAGGGCTGAATCTTAGCGGATATCGTGTTCAACAAGAATAATGGATATCGAGCGTGTTTGTTAGGAGTCGGCAATCGCATAGTTCTCTTCGTCTATGATTGTCGTGATTTCCAGCGTGTCTTCTTTTGCAGTTGCCTCGGAGTCGTGTGGTCTGCGTTCGACTTGTTTGGAGCCTATGTAGAAGAGGGCCCATCCGATCAGCCACATGAACGCCGCCACTGGAAACAGAAATATGGTGATTATGTGCCTTCGCATTTCCCAGATCCCTCCAAGATGCTGTGCACCTTCAAGAAAGAAGCAAGCTGCAACTGGCTGAAAAGGTTTAGGAACGCAAAATACGTATTCGAGATCAACGTTTGAGCTTGAGCCTAGCAGGTACCAGGTTTCGCAGTATATCCATTGGTTTGCGTTTCTCTGGAAAGGAAATTTCTGTTTTCCACGCTTGCACGGGTTCGTCTTCTATGTTGGCTATCTTCTTTTCTACTATGCCGGTTTTTTCTGCGTCAGAGAGTCTTTGCGCAAGTTCTTCTTTACTCGTTGTTTGTCCTGTGATGTTTGTGTAAGCTTGCAGTATGGTGTTCAGTGTGGGTGGTTTTTGTTTTTCGGCTTGTCGGACTGCGTCTATGATTTGCTTGTTGGTTTTGGAGAGTTTGCCGTATGCTATGTTGTTCTGTTTCTTCTCTTTTCTCTTGTCTAGGGCGTACAGTA
>JBGPAV010000149.1:0-2740 GCA_041480925.1 Bathyarchaeia archaeon
GACTACAACTCCATTTGCTTGATTGCAAAGGAAGACGACCAAGCAGTAGGCTTTATAATTGGAGCAATCGGCTTTGAAAGACACTCGTTGACCGGACACATACTGACTATCGACGTTCCTCCAGCTCATCAACGAAAAAACATAGGCACAAGGCTTCTTCGCGAAATCGAATCACTGTTCAAGCAGAAAAATGTAACCGCCTGCCGACTTGAAGTGAGAGAAGACAACATCGCAGCCATTACGCTATATGAGAAACTTGGCTACAAGAAGATTGGAAAACTTGAGAACTATTACGGATCAAAACATGGCTTCTACTTCAGAAAGACCCTAGCCTAGCTTCAAAAGGTTCAAATTCGTTTTGCTGTCAAGAGCCCTAACCAAATGCGCGTCTAATCCCTCTACAATAACAAGCTCAGCGGTGGCACTCACGATCGAGCCCTTCATTAAATGTCCACCAAAAGCCTGATCCGCTTCATCCGTTACGACAATGTGCGCGTGAATCATCACTTCACCATTCTCGTTAACTGCTATGTTGCCAATGCCTGAAGCAATTTCAAGAGGCTTGTCAAAGGATAGGAACTTGTACTGCTTGTCCTTGTAGAACCCCACGACTGCATTCTTCAACGCGCCTATCAGGATGAAGAATCCTGCCTTAACTCCGCATTGTTCTGCGCATTTCTTGATTGTATCTAACAAGTCATCCCCTTCATGCATGCGGAAAAAGTAAATCTGCCCAATACTGGCCTTCATCACACAGAACACCTTCAACATGTCAAATTGATTACGTCTCCATGACGAAAGCCAACACTATTAAGGCTTTCCACAAACGCTAATATGGCAATCCTCAAAACCATGATATCAGAATGAATGATGCATGGATATGACCATCTGCGATGCTTCGCCACAAACTCTAAAAACGACGCTAACCAATATTTACAGTAGCGTGAACCTGATTGCCTGAGAAAAAGAAAGGCGAGAAGAAACTAGTTCGGGCCATCGTTGTTCTCATCCGCAACACTACGTGGAGATGCGGAAAACTGGAACGCTCCATAGTGAAGCACCTTCATAGCAGACACGCACTCTTCGGAAAGTCAGAAATGCCTGTGAACGACATTCTCCACAACTTCAATGTAACAGGCAAGAAGAAAAGCGAATTCCTTGATGCACTACGAAGACTTGAAAGAAGAAATATAGTAAGGATATTGAGTCCCATCTCTTGACTGAGAGAGCTTATTCTGGTGGCTTCTTCAAGATTTCCCAGTTAGTTTCTTGGCGTTTTCGATCCATTGCTCTGTGAAGTATGATGCTATTTTCAACTTTGCTGCTAAGTCATTTGCTGTAGCGTTCGCCAAATCTTGTGCATTGTTTATGCCTAGGGCTTTCAACTGTTCTGCTCTTTTGGCTTTGATGCCCTTGACTTGTGTCAGCTCAATGGTTACCACTGGGGTTTCCATGACTGTTGGAGTTTCCTCTTTTTTCGGCTCCTCCTTCACTGTCGGCTGAACTGTTACGGTCGTAGCTGGAGTTGTTTCGACAGCAATGGATTGTGTTTTGGGTCGTTTAGAAAGACCTAAGCTGGCAAAGAAGAGTCCAAGAACAGCGGTGCTCGCGATCCAGAGAGTTTGTTCCACACTGTACACTGCTACTATTCCGGTGATGATGAAGAGTATTACGGCCACTACGTATAGGACATAATCTGTACGCATACCACTACATTCTCCATTAGCCTTCTATGTTCTAGCGTAGAGTTTAAATAATTTTCTACGTATGCCGTCTTAAAAAAAGGAAGAGTAAGGAAGTTTTTGAAGATTCTACTTCAATAAATCCTTTTCAGGCGGTGGAGGCTTAATCCAGCCTTCTTTCATCAACAATTTTGTAGATTCTCTAGCATTCTGAATTATTGCGACAGCTCTATCATACAGTTCCTTCTTGCTCGGCTTGATACGCGCAACACCTTGATCAATAGACTTCAAAGCACATGCAACAGCTTCGCGCGGATAGACTTCCCACTCCTCCATTCTGGGCAAGATGTCCTCTTCGTGCATTCCGCGTTCTTCAGCAAACTTTGCCAATTCCTCGGCCGCAGCTATACACATGTCGTCTGTAACAGTTTTGGCCCTGACGTCGAGCACACCACGGAATATAGCAGGGAAACCTAGGCTGTTGTTAACTTGATTTGGAAAGTCGCTTCTTCCCGTAGCAATGATTCTGGCTCCTGCTTCCTTAGCTTCCCAAGGCCATATCTCAGGTATAGGGTTTGCACATGCAAAGATGATTGAGTCGTCAGCCATTGTTCTTATCCATTCCTTTTTGATGGTGTCCGGTCCTGGTTTGGATGCGGCGACAACCGCATCGACATCCTTGAAAGCAGCTGCAACGTCTCCTGTCCTTCCCTCGGCATTCGTCTTCTGCGAGAGCTCAAATTTCCATGGGTCTTCGTCTTTTGTTAAGTCTTTTCTGCCTGAGTAGATCACGCCTTTTGTGTCTGCCATTATGATGTTGCCTGGTTTGACTCCCCAGCGAATCAGCACATAAGCGGTTCTTAAGTTAGCCGCACCTGCACCAACAAGAGTGATAATGCTGTTCTTCGGGTTCTTGCCAACTATCTTGAAGGCATTCATCAGACCTGCAAGAATTACCGTAGCTGTTCCTTGCTGGTCATCATGCCAAACAGGAATTTGCAAACGTTTCCTCGCTTCTTCCAGTACATAGAAGCATTTCGGTTTCTCAATGTCTTCAA
>JBGPAV010000150.1:0-2725 GCA_041480925.1 Bathyarchaeia archaeon
CCTCGCGCAAAACCAACTAGCGTTATCCCAGCTTTCTCAGCGACGACAATTCCAGAGTCAAGCGCCGCCGCAATGGAAGCCACAATGGGGATGTCGACTCTTGCAGCCTTAAAGACTATATCGCCGGACAATCTGCCACTCAAGACAAGAAAGCAACCTCTAAGGTCCACTTTCATCAAAGCTGCCCTTCCAACCACTTTATCAACCGCGTTGTGTCTACCAACATCTTCAGCCAAAGCAACGAGACCTCCATCGTTTTTACAGATTGAAGCAACATGTACTCCGCCAGTTTTTCTGAAAGTTTCTGCATCAGTGTTTAGTCGGTTGACACAGTTCAAGAGAGTCTCAGCTTTTACCGAGATGTTTGACTGAACCTTCCGTAGCATTCCAGAGAATTGATATGGTTGCCTATTTCCACAAGCAGAAAAGATTACGCGTGAAAAAGACTTGAAGGATTTTAATCTCTTTTCTGCGTCAACTTTCTTTTTCAACTTAACGTGGCAGATCGATGTTTCTCGCAAACTTATTTCTTCAATTTCGTCTACAGATTTCAACAAGCCTTCTGCAAGCAGGTGGCCTATGGTTAGCTCTTTTAAATTCGAAGGAGAACACATTATGGTTGCATAGTGAACCCTGTTAATGAGTATATGCAAGGGTTTCTCCTCAGCCACGCAGTCCACAATCTTCTCTGCTTTACCAGTTGAAACATCAATTCTCAGGAGTTTGATTTTCATGCTGCTCACTTCCTCAACTCAGATAACATGAACTCTATAATCGCGTCGGCAATGCAAATATTCGAAACAGACTGCAAACCTTTCCATCCAGGTTGACTGTTAACCTCGCAAACAACAGGTCCGTCAGGGCTTTCAAGAATGTCCACGCCCGCCGCCTTGCATCTCACGGATTCGGCAGACTTGACAGCCATGTCCTCCAGAGCCTTGTCAAGCTTGGCCGATTCTGGGCGAGCCCCTTGACTATAGTTTGTCTTCCAATTTTCTGCGACTCTTCTCATCGCTGCAATAACATTGTTGCCAACTACAAAAGCTCGAAGATCAGAACAGCCGTGTGGCACAAACTTCTGAACATAAATCACGCCATGATAGAACACTATGGCCTTGAAGACAGTTGAGGCAATCTCTGGATCATTGACTCGTGTTGCGCCTAGTCCTCTGCTGCCAAAAAGAGGCTTAACAACAACGTCTTCGCCGAGTTCGGCAAATGCTTTCATGGCCTCAGCAACGCTTTCGGTGACCACGGTATGCGGCACAGGCAAATCATTTTCTTCTAGAATAGTCAAGACGTCATATTTGTCAACACAATGTTCAATCGCTTCAGGCGGATTTACAATGTACAATCCTAGACGCTCCAGACGATACAGCATGTCCATTCTGAAAACCAATTCCTCAACTGAGCCACGCCCAACGGGACGCACAATTAAAGCATCTAGATCTTCCAAAACATTGACGCCACCAACTTGCACGCATGGTCTGCGGGCGACGCTGGCAACCATCCGGGACAGACCAAAGCAGACGTTCTGAACTCCCTGTCTAGAAAGAGCTTCCTGAAGCTCAACAGAACTCCAAGCGTTCCTGCTTCTCGTCACGATTCCAAACTTCAAAAAGAAAACCTCTCCACCGCTTAGACTAGTAGAAGAAGCTAATTGGGTTACATTTTTAAAGCTTCTGCGAAGCGCCCATTTTAGAACTTGTGAATGAATGGAATCAGTTCTTCAGCATTTCTTATTCTCTTTGAAAGATCAATTCTCAGATATGCACCATGATCGTTGAAGTATGGTGGGCCTTTTCGGGAAAACAGAGTAAGAATCTTGCTGTTATGGTCAAGTTTGAAGCCTTCTTGACAAGGCTCATGACCTCTTACCATTATCTTGACGCCCAATCTACTCAGCACTTCATCTGTGACCTTCTGTCCGAATAGTCTTCCTGCTCCTCTTGGCGATGCACATGTTTTATCCGTCATTTCGGTAGGATCGCTCCAGAGCAACTCTTCCAGTAGGCTCTCTCTTGAATGCAGTTCATGGACATTGGATAGATCCTCAATTGAACATATTTTATGTGGAAGACCTCCATGAACCAAGAGGTATTGTCCCTCAACGACCGCTGCATTGTACAGGTGTGGAAACAGTTTCTTGATGCTTGAGTAAGCTTTAGATCCGTCTCTTCCAAACTTCATTTCAAACTGTGCGGGCAAGTCATGCGGTTCAGCCATTATGTCGTCAGGTCCTTCATGGTTTCCTCTAAGCAGAATGGTTTGATCGGGGAAGAGAAGTTTCAGGTTCAACACGGTGTAATAGACTTCGGCAGAAAATGGACCGCGATCGCCATAGTCGCCGAGGAAAAACAGGACAGACGAGCTGTCTTGACTCATCTTTCGCATATAGTCGCTTGTTTGAAGTATGTCAACTAGGCTTTCCAAATCTCCATGTAAATCTCCAATAACGAGTGCTTCACCTATGGGCTTGGATTTGACCAGTTTTCCCGTTACTTCCATGTTTCCTATCTTTCCGCTTTCACGACCAAGTAATTGTATGGCTTCTTCAACGAGCTCGATAAACGATGTGCCTGATGCTTCAAACGACTTTTTGACAATCTGCTGAAAGTTTGCTTTCAAAAAAATGTGTCCCGGCTATTCTATGCGTATTCTCTTGTTCGTGGCGGCCAGAATGTTCTTCTCTATATCGCTCTTTTGGTTCTTTATCTTCTCTACA
>JBGPAV010000151.1:0-2715 GCA_041480925.1 Bathyarchaeia archaeon
TGGCGGAGTAGGCGGCTTCATAGCCGGATTCATTGTGAAAAAGATCAGTAAGCTCATCGCTTTGGTCGTCATCTTGTTTCTGGCAGCACTGATGTACCTTGCAACGCAAGGAATAATCAGCATAAACTTTACGGCATTATTCGATGCAGTGGAAAAAGCTTTGGGTCTAGCAGGCTCCGGATTATCGTGGCTTGTCGGCGTTATTTCTGTCTTGCCATTCGCTGGAAGCTTCGGAATAGGTTTTCTGCTCGGTTTCAAACTCGGCTGATTTGCACTGGAGAATTATATATTCCTTTTTTAATCATTCTGTGTCTCAAGAGACATTCTAGACTGATTCGCTGCAACACTTTTGAAATGATTTAAATTCGTGTAGCCCATTAATCCATTGAAAACCTAGGGCATATTCAACTATTACTGGAGCGTCAAGTGTTTGAAAAGGAAATTTCCAGCTGAAGAATATAGTCTCCCATTCTTCAAAGAATCAGGCTACATTAGAAAGCTCTGTCCCAAGTGTGGAGAATATTATTGGACACAGAACGCTGATCAGGAAACTTGTGGCGAATCCACCTCAGAAGGCTGCGCAAACTACACTTTCATAGGCAATCCGCCGACCAAAAAAAGCTACAGCTTACCTGAGATGCGTGAAGCATTTCTTTCATATTTTGAAAAACATGATCACACCCGCGTGAAGCCTTATCCAGTTGTGGCCCGTTGGCGTGACGACATCTACCTTACTCATGCGAGCATCATCGATTTTCAGCCTTACGTGACTGAAGGTATTGCCCCTGCGCCTGCCAACCCTCTGGTGATCAGTCAACCCTGTATTCGCATGGTAGACATCGCTAACACTGGTCCTACTTTTGGCAGACATATGACGATTTTCGAGATGGGTGGGGCACACGCGTTCAACTATCCTGACAAGGAGATTTACTGGAAAGATCAGACAGTTCGGTACCATCATGATTGGGTCACGCGTGACTTGGGCGTGAAATCAGAGGAGATCGTGTACAAAGAGGATGTCTGGGTTGGCGGAGGAAACGCTGGACCAGATGTTGAATGCATTATTCGCGGTTTAGAGGTTGCCACCCTTGTCTTTATGCAGTTTAAAGTTGTCGGCGAAGAGTTTGTCAAGCTGCCGATCCGGACTGTTGATACAGGCTATGGGATAGACCGCTATGCGTGGCTTTCGCAAGGCGTTCCAAGCGGCTTCCATGCCATATATGGGAATATGCTGGACAAAATATTCAAAATGGCTGGATTCGGGAAGATCAACAATAAACTATTGACAAAAATCGCAAATGTTTCTGGTCTCGTGAGTTTGGACAAGACTGCGAGCAGATTGGAGACACGGAAGAAAGAGGCAGAACTGGTCGGCTTGAGCGTTGAGGAACTTGACAAGTTCCTAGTGCCTATCGAGAACGCTTTTGCAGTTGCGGATCACACGAAATGCTTGAGTTTCATACTTTCTGAAGGTGTCGTGCCCTCGAATATTCATGAAGGCTATTTGGCTAGGCTTCTGTTTCGACGAATTTACAGGCTTCTGCGAATGCTGAGCATTCCTGACAGGCTGTATGACATAATGAGCATGCAGATAGACTATTGGTCAAAGGACTTTCCACATCTGAAGGAGATGCAGAAAGAGATTCTGGAGATGGTGAAAGTTGAAGAGGACAAGTTTGAGGACACGATCCAGCGCGGAGAAGGAATGGTCAAACGTATCGCTGACGAGCTCAAAGGCAAGAAGAGGCGTGAAGTCCCAGTTGAGACTTTGACTGAGTTGTATGATTCACATGGTTTGCCGCCTGAAATCGTCCAGCAGGCAGCGGGGAAAGAAGATCTGAAAGTGAATGTTCCTGACAACTTTTACGCTTTAATCGCTCAGAGGCACATGCAAGTTTCGAAACCTGTTGAAGAGGCGGCGAAGCAGCAGGAGGATTGGCTGAAGAATGCAGTTGCAAAAGTCCCTGAGACCAAAATGCTGTACTATCAGGATCAGTACATGAAAGAGTTTGAGGCGAAAGTCATCAAGGTAATTGACGACGAGTACGTGGTTCTTGACCAGACCTGCTTCTTCCCTGAAGGCGGCGGACAGCCAGCGGACGGCGGTTGCCTTTCAATCGGAAAGAACAAGATTGAGGTTGTTGACGTTCAGAAAGTGGGCAGAGTCATCGTTCACAAAATCAGAGGCGGAAATGTTCTGAAAGAAGGTAGCGTGGTTAAGGGCTTTATTGATTGGGACAAGCGTTACAGTTTGATGAAGAATCACACTGCGACGCACGTGATCGGTGGCGCGGCCAAGCGTGTTTTGGGACAGCATGTTTGGCAGTTCGGCACACAGAAAGGCGTCGAAAGCTCCAGATTGGACATTTCGCACTATCGTCGGCTTTCATTGGACGAAGTTCACAAAATCGAACTGTTGGCCAACGAAGCCATTCTGCGAAACATCCCAGTGGAGACAGCTTGGTTGCCGAGAAGCGAGGCAGAAAGCAAGTACGGGTTCAGACTGTATCAGGGCGGCGCTGTTCCAGGCAAAGAAATCCGAGTAGTCCGCGCTGGAGACTGGGACGTAGAAGCCTGCGCAGGAACACACTTGAAGAACACTGGCGAGCTCGGGTTCATCAAGATGATTCACTCTGAGCGAGTACAAGACGGCGTGGAAAGGCTGACTTATTCGGTTGGACTTCCAGCAATCAAGGTAGTTCAGGGAAACGAGAA
>JBGPAV010000152.1:0-2708 GCA_041480925.1 Bathyarchaeia archaeon
ATTAGACGCTTCGCTTGTTGTTCGTAAGTATGGTTATTACCCGAAAGGCATGGGAGAAGCAACGCTGACCGTGCAGCCCTGTAAATCCTTGAGAGCCTTAAACTTGGGAAATTTCGGCAGCATAAGAGCGATACAGGGCGTTTCGACGTGCACTTTCCTGGAAGAAAGAAAAGTTGCTGAACGTCAGGCCAAAGCAGCAAACGAATATCTGAAAACAAAAAATCTAGCCGCAAACATTCAGGTCGTGAACGACAGATCCAACCCACTACAGAAAGGCAGCTCCATCACCCTGTGGGCTGAAACAGACACCGGCGTGATCATAGGAGCTGACGCAATAGGTGAACTGAAGAAACCAAGTGAAGCAGTCGGAAGAGAAGCAGCAGAGAAACTTTATGCAGAAATTGTGGCTAAACCCACGGTTGATGTTCATTTAGCCGACATGCTTATTCCATACATTGCTTTGGCAAAGGGAAAATCAGTCTTTCTAGCTCGCGAAGTTACAGAGCACGTGGAAACTAACATTTGGCTTGCCGAAAAGTTGCTGAATGTCCGCTTTAAAGTCGAGAAAATAGGCCGTTCTTACAGAATTGAGAAGCTCGGTTGAGTATCATTAAGATGTCTCAGTTATGCTTGATTTTTCGTGTCAATTTGGGCTTACGAGCAACTTCTGAAGATTAACCTGTACTCAGCAAAAGATAACAAATAAACCATATTCTATACATTAGTTCAATCATGGAAAAAGAAAGCACAGTGATTCAATGACGCGGCAATCAACAGGAATCAGGACACAAAAGATCAATGGCGAAGCAATCATAAGAACAGCCAACCAACTGAAAATCATTGACAAAGAACTGGAGATCCAAAAAGACGAAGACTTCATCTATATCCCAGTCACTCGCCAGCCGACTAATGCCGAGCTAGACATATTTCAAGAACAATCAGCAAACATTGAGGTTTCTACATATGCTTTCAAAGAAAGAACGAAGCACTCAGTAACGCTTGCTGAATTGCTTCAAGACAGGTTACCTCCACACTTGTTGGCAGTTCTGCCTCATTCAGCCGACATCGTGGGAGACATCGCCGTCATCGAGATTCCGCAGGAACTTGAGTCCCACAAGGTTCTCATCGGGGAAACAGTTCTCAAAGCTTACAAGAACGTGAAGACCGTGCTTGCCAAGGCAAGCGTTGTTAGCGGAGTCTACAGACTCAGAGAGTTCGAAACCATTGCCGGCGAAAACAGAACAGTAACCCTTCACAAGGAACACGGATGCCAATACTGCGTGGACGTAGCAAAAGCTTACTTTTCACCACGGCTATCGTATGAGCATAATCGTGTTGCGTCTCTGGTCAATGAAGGTGAAACAGTTGTTGACCTGTTCGCCGGCGTCGGCCCATTCGCCATACTGATCGGAAAAACTCACAAGACTGTCAAGGTCTACGCTGTTGACGTGAACCCCGACGCAGTTGAATTTCTGGAGAGAAATACTCGACTAAACAGAGTCGAAAACCGAGTATATCCGATTTTGGGAGACGCCAGACAGGTTGTTGAACAACGGCTTTACGGCGTGGCAGATCGCGTGATCATGAACCTGCCTGAAAAAGCCATAGAGTTCGTTGATGCAGCCTGCAAAGCCCTGAAACCAGAAGGCGGAGTGATACATTTCTACGGGTTTGTCGATGCCTCTAACTCGGTGGAGAATCTGCAAACGCAGTTTGTGAAGGCTGTTGAAAAGTATGATAGAAAAGTTGTAAGTGTTTCTTCAAAATTGGTTCGGGCAACGGCTCCGTATGAGTGGCAAACGGTGATGGATGCGAAAATAGTCTAGCTTTTCGCGGTCAATGTGATTTTCACTTTTTGGTTAGGATTCTTCAACTTATCCACTAGTCTTTTTGATAGGTCATAAGATGTCTTGTCTGCTCTGATTGCAAGTGTCCTATTGCTGATGTAGTCGCTTTTTCTCACTACAATCTCTGTCGGGTGCGTCAAAATCAGATGGCTACTTCCTGAGGCTTTGATCTCTTCGACCACTCCCTCAGCCTCTATCCTAATTGTCAGTATCGCGTTTTTTCTTCGAAGTTTTTCTTTGAACTTTGGACTTAGGTCGGCTAGGCTTTTGTTTGCTGCTACGGCTATTATGCAGTCGCCGTTCTTTGTCAGGTGCTTGTCCTTGGTTATTTCAAGCGTCGTTTTGTGTGTCGCTTGAACATTCTCGTGTCCATAGGCGGTGATGATTTCTGTTTCTTCTGGCAAGCTATTCGAGTACCTCTATTGAATCCACTTTTCCGTCACTGTCTAAGTCGAATCCTTGTATGACGGTTGCAAAGGTGTCTTCGCCGTGAAAGTTCTTCAGAGATTTCTTCCAGAAACTGGTCAAAGCTAGGACGCAGGCTTTTGTGCCTACTGCTTTGTTTCCGGCTAAAACTATGATGCGTTTGGTCTTGTCCCATGGATTCACGATTCTCGCTAACAATCCCGCCGTGTCCGCTGTGTACACACGCGAGCTTTTTTTGGAAACTAAGCCGCCCAGCAGGAAGCCTTGCTCTGAAGATTGCATGTTAAATCTTATCGGCAGGCTATCATTGATTTCTTGCGTGAGAACATTCGTGCCTGGG
Organism: Bathyarchaeia archaeon; assembly: GCA_041480925.1. Taxonomy (GTDB): domain Archaea; phylum Thermoproteota; class Bathyarchaeia; order Bathyarchaeales; family Bathycorpusculaceae; genus JBGPAV01. Next base: position 2,614 of record JBGPAV010000152.1, read on the forward strand.
CCGCCCACGAGAATCAGGTTATTCCTCTCCTCTTTCTCTGCTTTTGCGTCAACGTCAAGTTTTATGGCAAACTCTTCGGGCATACTCACAAATTG
>JBGPAV010000153.1:0-2665 GCA_041480925.1 Bathyarchaeia archaeon
AGTTCCTAATGAAAGCCCTAGGAAACGAAGTAAAGGAAGGGTTATAAGACAAAACATCAATCTTTACCCAATAATGCGGAAGGACATCACATGACCCAAGAAGAAAGCAGAACGAGTTCAAATTCGAAATTCCTCAAAATACTGCTGGTAGTTGTTGCCGCATTCTGCACGTTTGGTGGACCATATCTAGTTTACGTGCTTACCGCAGCGCTGGACTTGAGCTTCTTTGTCGCTTTCGCAGCTGGATTTGCCCTGTTTTTTATTGGTTTATTTCTTGTATGGTACTTGATTAGAGCCAAAATCATCGTCTAAGACAAGGCCTTTTTTTGCCTCCGATACCCTAGAGCACATCATCATTTCAGGCTGTTTAGGTTCTTCATCGGCAATTTTAACATAGATACGGCCTGTACAAAAACCGTTCGGTTTCTCGCAACAAAAGGAGCAAAACATATAAAATATGCTGGAAGAAATAATGAGTATGCAGGAAGACAAGGAAAAGAAACTCGAGGAAATGATCAGAAAGAACGGCGGATCCGCAAAGAGAACAACGATTATTTTGGAAAAAGAAGAGCGGGAATTTGTTGATCAACTGATTCGCGAAGGAAAAGAGCCGGGAATAAAACCGCTCATATCAAAAATGCTTGATGTCTACAGAAGCATGATGATCTATGATTGGCGCTTTCCAGGTGAATACTATTGTGGAATAAGCCGCATCGCCTTCGTGAATGTGGAACTGCTCAACATACTCATCCAACACATCCCCGATGAAGAATATCGGATCATCGGCAGAAACCTGGGTGATGCTCTTAAAATCTCAATAGAGACAACCCTTGACATACAAACAGTAAACCGGGAAAAATGGCCAGAAGTCTTCAAACGACTCAGAGTCCAAGGGTTCGGCGATATCTACCTTAGAGATAAATACATGCTCATAAAAACACCATTCATAAATGAAGCTGAAATATGGGCAGGATTTTTGGAAGGACTGCTTAACATTAAGCTAGACGTAAAAACCGCGTCTCCACCACTTGTTTTCGAAATAAAAGAAGAGACAACTGTTTCCAAAGGCGAATAAATCAAATACTTCCATAAGCACATGACTAAATGTGAAGTGGAAGGAGGACTCTGAAATGACGATGCAGGAAGCCATGCTGTACGAAAAGAAAGGCGACAAGAAAGTCAAGTGCTACCTTTGCGCAAGAAGATGCCTCATAAACGATGGCGGCACAGGTTTCTGTCTTGTACGAAAGAATGAAAACGGCACATTATTCTCACTTGTTTACGCTAAAGCTGTTTCCGCAGCTGTTGACCCAATATCAAAGAAACCCCTCTCACACTTCAACCCTGGATCGCTAGTCATGTCAATCGCGACAGTAGGCTGCAACTTCCGTTGCCAATTCTGTGACAACTGGATGATAAGTCAAGGAAAAGAAATTAGTGGCCGCAATTTTCCACCTGCAGAAGTTGTGAAAACCGCTAGAGATAACGGCTGTCAGGGAATCAGCTACACTTACACTGAACCAACAATATTTTTCGAGTACGCTTATGACACGGCTAAACTGGCAAAACAGGTCGGCTTCTTCAACAGTTTTGTCACAAACGGCTACATGACGCCAGAAGCCGTTAAAACCATAGCACCGTATCTAGACGCGGCAACAGTTGATTTCAAAGGTGGCGCAGACCCAGATTTCTACAAAAGCTTCTCTTCCGTGCCTTCAGTCGAACCCATCTTTGAAGCCCTGAAAGAGATGAAGCGAAACGACATTCACATAGAGATAACGAACTTAGTGGTGCCAAAATCAGGCGACTCGTTAGAAAGAGTCAGACAGTTAGCAGCGTGGATCAGAGACGCATTAGGAAAGAATACGCCTCTTCATCTGCTCCGCTTCCATCCAGACTACCAAGCAACAACGATCCCGGCTACACCTGTCGAAACCCTAGAAAAAATTTATGTCGCCGCCAAAGATGTAGGATTAAACTACGTTTACATTGGAAACGTGCCTGGACACCCATGCGAGAACACCTATTGCCCAAGCTGCAATGAACTCGTTATAAAACGGTACAGCTTTGAAATCACCAAATGGAACCTAACAAAGGACATGCGGTGCCCAGTCTGTGGACAAGAGATACCGATCAAAGGAAAATTGCACGCAAGCGGCTCTTCACTTCCCTATGCTCTGTTCTAGGTTTGAAGCCGCATGTGGGTGCATCTCAGACCCGATGCTGTTGAAGTATTAAAAGACAAGAAGGCTCAAGTCGCCCTAGCGAGATACTTTGCAGTCTTGCAGGATAAAAAGCCAGCCAAATTTATGATTGCCAAGAGACTCGCAGTAGAGTTCAGTGGCAACAACTCCGTTGAAGAGCTCTGGCAAAAACATGCTTCCGCAACAAACGAATTCTTTGAACTTGAAAGGCAGATAGACAGCGGGCACAAGAGGTTAGATGAATTACCGATACTGCAAAGATCTTACTTGAACTTGAAAGCGGAGATAGCTGGTAGAATCCTCCTCATTTGCCATCTCTGCACACACAGATGTGGTGCCAACAGAAGCGTCGGTGAACTCGGATATTGCAGATGTGGGAAAGAACTTGTGGTTTCAAGTATTTTCGAGCATATGGGAGAAGAGCCGGAACTGGTGCCTTCTGGCACGATTTTCACAATGGG
>JBGPAV010000154.1:0-2581 GCA_041480925.1 Bathyarchaeia archaeon
GCAGATGAAACAGCTAAAAGTCGGAGAATACCGCGAAGGCATAACGTTGTCCAAAACAGGCGAAAGCATGCTTGTAGACATTGGCGTTGAACAGCCTGCCTTGATCAGAGACAGACAAATACCAGTGAACAAACGCGTCACAGTTAAGATTATGAAAATTGAGCGACAGGTTGAAGCTGAACTGGCAAACCAAGAAGATATAACCACGTACTGGGGATATTCAGTCACAGAAGAAAAAAGCTCTCTTGGAAAATTGGTGAAAGACAAACACTTCGACTTGACAATCGCCACATCCAAGTATGGTTACCCATTAGCTAAAGTTGTTGGAAAAATAACTGACAGATGGAGAGACTCAAGAAGTATTCTCATAGTTTTTGGAGCACCAACGCGAGGATTGAACGAGATAGCCAGACAGGAGGGGTTCAGCTTGAACGATGTCTTTGATTATGTTGTGAATATTATTCCCCTGCAAGGAACCGAAACAGTGAGAACTGAAGAGGCTCTAATTGCTTCTCTAGCAGTTTTCCGCACTTCCGTGTCTAATGCTTAAATGTATGTTATGTTTTATGTGCCTGCATAAACATGTCGCATGTGTTAGTGCGAAAGCCTGTTTCAAGGTTTGGATCAAGAGGAATGTAAAAAATGTCAAAGGAGAAACAAAGAATTCTGGGAGTTATCATAGTCGCGGTGATTTCGCTGTTCATTCTTTCATCGGTGAAAGCGGTTAATTTGGCGAGCGAAACCAAGGATGTGCCCAGAATATTTGTAGAACCTCTTGCCGTGATCAACCATTCACTGAGTGCAAACGAACGGTTTAACGTGAACGTTACTGCGTACAACGCCACAAAGCTTCACGGCTTCAGAGTAGAGTTGACATTCGACGCGAATGTGCTTGAATGTGCCGCCGTGCAAGAAGGGACAATGTTACGGGCTTCTGGAGCCACGACCATGGTTCAGATGATCAACAACACTTCAGGCAGCATCGAGGTTTCGGTGAATCTTACGTCGCCCGAAGCAGAGACAGGTGGCAACGACACTTTGCTTTGGCTGACGTTTCAAGTGAAGGGTACAGGCGAGACCATACTTCATCTAGATGAGTTAGCCTTGTATGATTCTGCAGGCTTCTCTTTGCCCCACGCAACGTATGATGGATACTTCAACAACAAATTTATCTTCGACGTTGCAATGCCGTTGGCGCTTTTCTGCGTTACTCTGGTGTCAACATTTCTGAATCAGAAGACTGAGAGCAAGCTGAAGACAACTCTAGAAGAGAAAGAATTCAAAACATGGGACGCGGTTCTGCTTGTGATTGCAATGGCTGTAATGGTATCGCTCATAGTTCTTCTCAGAGAAATGATAGCACCTCTGATGATACTGTTTCTGTTTTCCTACTCAACCCTTCTTTTCATATTCACCTACATACTATCCAACAAACGAAAGTACTTGGCAGTGATTCCTCCAGCAACGTTCGTTCTGATATATGCCTTCTTCAGTACAACGGGCATATGGCAATACTATCTTTCAAATGCCTATGGCATCATTTTCGCAATACTCATCACTCTGTACATTGGAACCCTGTTCACATGGAAGACTACGATAATCTTCACAGGCTTGCTGACAGTGATGGACATAATTCTGGTTCTAGTGACAGGGACGATGATTGAAGCAGCAAGAACCGTGGCAGGCCTTAATCTTCCAGTGATGGTTCAGTTGCCAATTGTGCCATTGATCATGGATGGAGTGGGAAAACTGGGATTCAGTGGCCTTGGACTCGGCGACTTTTTCTTCGCAGGACTACTCGCGATCCAGACGCTTAAGAGATACGATAAAAAAACCATGATCTTGTCGGTTGTGGCGATGGCCATATCATTTGGTATCTTCGAAATTGCTATGCTTACTTATTGGAGACGTCCTCTTCCAGGCACGTTTATGATTATTCTTGGGTGGGCAGTAGTTGCTGTCTCAAAAATGCTTTGGAATAGACAACATAAGAACAAAGAAAACATCCTGCCTAAATGAGGAAACGCACTCCTTCTTTCAAGGAAAGCAGAACTAGATCATTGACTATTACAAGATGACTAAATGAAAACTAGAGAAAACAATTAATCGGAAAGGGGGGAAATTTTAACCGAATAGTGCTCCTAGTCCTTCGAGCGCTGCTTCTTCTTTCTTCTTGTCTTCCTCTTCTTTCTTCTTCTTGTCCTCTTCCTTCGGCTTTGCTTCAGCCTGTGGTGCAGCCGCTGCTGGAGCTGCTGCCGGTGCAGCCATCATCGTCGGCGCGGATTTTATTGCCTCGTCGATCTTGACCTCAGCCAGTGAAGCTATCAGTGCCTTGACCCGCACTACGTCAGCGTTTATTCCTGCCGCTGTCAAAACTTGGGTCAGGTTTTGGTCATTGATCTCTTTTCCAGCTTTATGAAGGAGCATCGCAGCGTAAACGTATTCCATACACTTTCACCTCTCAAATCGGCTATTTTAACCTTTTCAGACTTCTTTACTGGTAACCGTTTGAAGTCGTCTTTTTGCTTCAAATAGCGAGGTTACAATATAAACTTTACCTTGAAAGCTTTACCACTCCAAA